>CALQBB020000001.1 GCA_943328715.2 Polynucleobacter meluiroseus
ACGGCCGCTGTTTGCATTCGTCCCAAAGCAACATAGGAGTTTTTTGCATTATGATTTGGATTCGTAGCGTTACCAAATGTCAAATTTTTGTACATCATGCGTTCTTCATCATGGCTCTCCATATAGCTCACCAAATGAGGAAGGGTCCATGTGCGATTCGAATATATTCCTGAACTTATGTTCGATGTACTTGTGTAACCCATTCCCGCTTCCGCATATGCATGGGTCAGATTACCCCATAACATCATTCCATAATTGGCCAACTGTATTTCTTCCGAGTTATCACACCAATGTTCTAAAATCACATAAGCATCTGACTTAACCTCCCAAATTTTATCAGCCATTCGTTTCAGTAAATTAATTCGTTCGAGGTTATATCCAGCTGCATTATTCGCAAAACCTTTTGTATAGTCGAAACGGAATCCATCTACATGGTATTCGTCTAACCAAAATTTGTTGACTTGATCGATGTACATTTGTGTTGCCTGTCTCGTATGATCGAAGTCATAGCCCCAACAATATGGTTCGTGTGGACAAATCGCATTGAACCAAGGATTATTGGCTGCTGGACGATTATTCGCTGCATCCCAATACATATTCACCATTGGATTTTGTCCGAAGGCGTGATTTAAAACCATGTCAACAATAACGGCAATGCCACGGTTGTGGCAACTGTCTACAAATTCTTTGAATTTTTCGGGTGTCCCGTAATATTTATCTAGTGCTTTGTGAAAGGAAGGATTATAACCCCAACTTTCATTGTTCTCGAATTCACCCGGAGGCATTAATTCGATGGTATTGATTCCAAGTTTATCTAAATAAGCAAGTGTATCAATCAATGTTTGATAATTGTGTTTCGCCACAAAATCACGCACCAACAATTCGTAAATAACTAAATCCTTTTTCGCCGGACCTTGGAAACTTGTATTTTGCCAATCGTAAGGAGTAGCCCCTGGTTGAAAAACAGAAACAAATCCCGTTGTTTGTCCAGTTGGATAAGGAAGCGGATTGGGATTCGTTAGTGCATTGATGTTACCATCGTTATTTGGATCTAAAATCAGACTACTCAATGGATCTGCAAATTTCATGGTGCCATCGATAAAATATTGATAGCCATATTTTTGTCCAGCAGTAAGTCCTGTGATTTCCAACCACCATGTCGCATTGTTCGTGGACAAATTCATGTGATAAGCAGCAGTAGGTGTCCAGTTATTGAAATCACCAATCACATAAATGTGTTGTTTTTGAGGTGCGTATAGTTGAAAAATAACCGTTGTGTCATTGATGTAATTTACACCATTTTCTAATCCAGTAATTGTTGGATTGACAATATTCACCGGCGGATTCACCGTGTAATATACACTATCAATAATCGAAGATGTTCCATCGTTTACTTCAAATTCCAACAAATGTGTCCCGGCAGAACTTGCTGTGAGCGTATAATTTAAGTTAGTCGAATTTGTAAGGGTAGTCAAGACATTCCCATCCTCTTTCAAATATAAGGTCGAAGGAGTATTTGCTTCCGCATTAATCGAGATTTGATCATTTAGGTTGTAAATACTGCCATTATTTGGATGAAAAAACTGTCCGAGTAATCCAGCATTAGCAGGATATACATTATAAAAAATATCTCCTCCATCTGCTGCACGTCCAACGATGCTCCCGTTTGCTGTTCGAAACACAAAAGCAAGCTTTAGTACAGTAGTTGTTGCGAGAGGATAACCGTAAAATTGATCAATGTCGATCGTAATGGTGTGTTTATTATTTCCAATGTTTGTCATTGCTACTTGAGGATCAACTGTCCCCCAATTTCCCTGCACGTATTGCCAATTCGAAGGCGATGTGCTTGCGCTTGTTATCAATCCTGCATGGGCATAAATTTGAGACTGACCGATCAGCGCTGCATTTCCTTGAGAGGCGTCATAGGTAATGGTTACCACATCGTTGACTGTTGGAAAAGCTGGGGAAACGTCTAAAACTTGAGCGATGAGCATCGAGCAAAAAGCACTAGCGAATAGTGTGAGGAAAATCTTTTTCATCCGAAATATTTTAGGTAAAAAAAAGCCTAAGTATGTTTCAACTTAGGCTTTCAATAAATAATTGAAAAATTATTGTTTGATCAATTTTCCAGTAGCAACTTTGTCACCAGCAAACACTTTGTAAATGTAAGATCCAGCAGACAAGTTAGCAGTATTCATTTCAACATTGTTTGAAGTTGAAACTGCGATTGTTTTCGTAGCAACTTCTTTTCCTGTTAAATCAAATAATGTGATTGTCGCTTCAGATGCATTGTTTACGTCAAATTTGAAGTTAGCAACTTCTGCAGCTGGGTTTGGAGAAACTGTCAAGTTGTTGATCACGTTTTCAGCAACGTTAGATCCACCACATGCAGTACATGCATCCCAAACATAACAAACAGTTCCTGCTGATAACAAGTAGCTACGGTTGATGTTTCCAGAACCATCATCAGTACCACAACCATCAACAGCAATTGTGTTTAATGGATCAGTACCTTCATTTGTTCCCCAATCACCGTTCACAAATTTGTACGTTTGTGTCAATTGTGAAGAAGCATCCGGGTAAGTTACATCGATTGACCAAATGTTGTTTCCTAAGTCTGTCATTGCTGAGTTAGCATCAGACGGAGTCCAGTCAACCATTGGACCTGCTGCAACTGAACCTTGGTTTGTTCCAAAAGTACCTCCAACACGGATACCATTAGGGCTCAATGTTGCTCCACCAGCTAAATAACCAGTGATGTCCACTTGGTAAGTTACTGTGAATTGCGCGTAAGAAGCTACACTAATAAATGCGGTAGCTAAAAAAGTAAACATTTTTTTCATAGTTCAATTTTTAAAAGGTTAAAAAATACTTAGTGTCAAAATGACAACTCCAAAAATAAAAAGAAAAATTGGAATTAAAGAAATTCTTTAAAATTTTCTATGATGGATTTTTAAACCGTCCATTGTAGATAAGATGCATAGAATTAAAATTCATTGCTGCGTCCTCATTTGTGAATAGCCCAAAAACACTAGAGCCAGAGCCAGACATTGCTGCATAAATCGCACCGGATTGATACAGTGCTTCTTTTAATAGTTCAATTTCAGGATGCCGTTTAAAAACAGATGTTTCAAAGTCGTTTTTCAGTAACTCTTTCCATTGTTCAATAGGTTTTTGAACGATTTCTTCAATCGCAATAACATCCTCACTTACCGAAACTCCATCGTAAGCTTCCTTTGTCCCCACATGTATACCTGGATTCAATAGTACCAAGAAAACATTGAATAAATCAAGTTCTACCGTGGAAAGTATCTCTCCTCTACCTTGAGCAATCTGTGGCAAACCCTCCACGAAAAATGGACAATCGCTACCAAGTTCAGAGGCTAGTTGTTTGAGTTTATCAAGGGGGAGCTGTAATTGAAAGAGTTGGTTTAATGCTAAAAGTGTATATGTCGCATCAGCTGAACCTCCACCAAGTCCTGCACCAACTGGAATTTGCTTTCTTAAATGGATGCGAACTGGACCGATTTCACATTCGTTTTGCAGTAACTGATAGGCCTTCTCGCACAAATTAGTACCACCTGCTCCACTGATCTTAATTCCCGTTTGAAGAAATTCAAACGAATCCGACTTCGTTACTTCGAGAATATCCGTAAATGGAATTTCCACCATACACGTATCAATATCATGATATCCATCTTCCCGTTTACGGAGGATGTTTAGTCCAAGGTTTATCTTCGCTGGTGGGTATAAAATCATGAAACAAATGTAGTTTTTTCAGTCGAACTTTTCTGCAAATACTAAATGGAAATGATGGTATCAGAAAATCAATTAACTTTGTCTACTCAATTTAGAAATTATGTCTACGTATCTTGACTTTGAAGAACCATTAAAATCCTTGGAGGAACAAATTGCTCAAACCAAAGAACTTGGTGAATCCACGAATGTGGATATGTCAGAGCAACTTGCTGAGTTAGAACAAGTGTTACAGGAAAAAACAAAAGAGGTTTTTTCAGGACTCACCCCTTGGCAACGAGTACAACTTTCTAGACACCCAGACAGACCATATACCCTTGCTTATATTGACGCCTTAACGAACGGACAATTCATCGAATTACATGGTGATCGCAGCGTGAAAGACGACAAAGCCATGGTTGGTGGATTTGGGATGATTGATGGTAAAAGCGTGATGCTCATTGGACAACAAAAAGGCATCAATACAAAAATGCGTCAGTACCGTAATTTTGGAATGCCAAATCCAGAGGGATATCGCAAAGCACTTCGACTAATGAAATTAGCCGAGAAATTTAATAAGCCAATCATTACATTTATTGATACGCCTGGCGCTTTCCCTGGATTAGAAGCGGAGGAACGTGGACAAGGAGAAGCAATTGCTCGAAACATCTACGAAATGATGCGCTTGAAAGTCCCTGTGATTTGCATCATCATTGGTGAAGGAGCATCTGGTGGTGCACTTGGAATCGGTGTAGGAGATAAAGTAGTGATGTTGGAAAATACATGGTATTCGGTGATCTCTCCGGAAAGTTGTTCTTCCATTTTATGGCGTTCATGGAACTTTAAGGAAACTGCCGCAGATGCATTGAAATTAACGTCCACAGATATGCGCAAAAATGGCTTGGTTGACGAAGTCATTCCAGAACCGTCCAATGGAGCACATCGCAATCCGGAAGAAATGTTTCAAGTGGTTAAAGCGAAAATCAAGGACTATATCTCGGAATTAGAGAAACAAGATCCTGATAAACGTGTGGAAGACCGCATTGAGAAATTCTGTCAGATGGGTGTTTGGAAATAAACACCTCCAAATCTTCTGTTTATGACTGACTTGTTATCCACACCCATAGAATATTTGAAAGGTGTTGGTCCACAACGTGCAGCCACTTTACAAACAGAATTAGGGATTTTTTCCTTTCGTGATATTCTTAATCACTTTCCTTTTCGTTACCAAGATCGATCCGTATTTCATGAAATAAGGGATATTCATTTGGTGGACAACTACCTGCAATTAAAAGGGAAAATCACCTATATTGGAGAAGTTGGAAGTGGCCGTCACCGCAAACTCACTGCGCGTTTTGAAGACAATTCTGGAACTGTAGATTTAATTTGGTTTCAGGGAATTCAATGGCTGAAATCAAATTTACGTGTCGGGGAAACCTACTTGCTATTCGGCAAACCGAAGGCATACAACCAACAATGGACCATCCCTCATCCCGAATTAACGAAGTGGGGAGAACAATCTACGGAACTTGGTTTACAAGCGATGTATCCTTCAACGGAGAAGTTGAATGTGAAAGGATTAAATGCAAAAGGAATCGGAAAGATTATTCAAGGACTTCTTCCGCAAATCAAAAATCAGATTCCCGAAGTACTACCAAATTACCTCACGGAAGAACTGCACCTGATTTCCAAAGAACAATCCTATTTTTCCATTCATGCACCAAAAAACGAAGTCGAATATAAACAAGCACGCTATCGCTTAAAATTTGAGGAATTATTCTTTTTACAATTGGAATTATTGCTTCGAAAAGAAATTCGTTCAAAAAAAATGAAGGGATTTGTCTTTTCGGAATTAGGTAACCTTTTTAATACGTTCTACTCAAAACACCTTCCCTTTGAACTAACGAATGCGCAAAAAAGAGTCTTAAAAGAAATTCGAAAAGACTTTTTGCATGGCGAACACATGAATCGACTCTTGCAGGGAGATGTGGGAAGTGGGAAAACGCTTGTTGCCTTATTGACCTTGCTCATGGGAATCGACAATGGATTTCAAGGCGCTCTGATGGCGCCAACCGAGATTCTCGCTACGCAACATTACGAATCATTGCGTGAATTAGTGGAAGGACTTCCCATCGAAATTGCCTTGCTAACGGGATCAACAAAAAAAGCAAGAAGAGTTGAAATCCATGAAGGACTTCAAAATGGGTCCATACATTTATTAATTGGCACGCATGCATTATTGGAAGATGTCGTTCAATTTTCCAATTTAGGAATTGTTGTCATCGATGAGCAACATCGTTTTGGTGTCGCGCAACGATCTAAAATGTGGGGGAAAAACGCAGTGCCACCGCATGTTTTAATCATGACGGCAACACCTATTCCACGAACACTTGCTATGACTTTTTACGGCGACTTGGATGTTTCTATTATTGATGAACTTCCACCTGGAAGAAAACCAATCCAAACGATTCATCGAAGAGAGAACCATCGTCCAAAATTATTGCAGTTTATCAAAGAACAAATTTCCCTTGGCAGACAGATCTATATTGTATATCCACTAATTCAGGAATCTGAAAAATTAGATTTCAAAAACCTACAAGATGGTTATGAATTAATTGCCGATGCCTTTCCCTCTCCTACATACGAAGTGAGTATGGTTCATGGCAAATTAAAGCCAGCGGAGAAGGATGCGGAGATGCAACGTTTTGTAAAAGCAGAAACTCAAATCATGGTGGCAACTACGGTCATCGAGGTGGGGGTGAATGTTCCAAATGCATCAGTTATGGTCATTGAGAGTGCAGAGCGATTTGGATTGTCTCAATTGCATCAATTACGCGGACGCGTTGGACGCGGAGCGGAAAAATCCTATTGTATTTTAATGACAGGAGCTAAACTATCCAAAGAATCCATGAAACGAATGGATACGATGGTCATGACGAATGATGGTTTTCAGATTTCCGAAGTCGATTTACAATTGCGTGGTCCTGGTGATTTAATGGGGACTCAGCAGAGTGGTGTTTTAAATTTGAAATTGGCCGATTTAGCCAGGGATGGTCAAATCGTTAGTTTGGCCAGAGAAAAGGCCAGAGAGATTCTAGAAAAGGATCCAGACCTACTATTAGCCGAGAACTTACGCTTAAATCAACGCATGCATCAAGTGTTGAAATCTCGTCCAAACTGGGGGCGAATCGCATAAAAAAAAGGATGATCTTTCGATCATCCTTCTCCTTTTTATTTTTTCTTTCGATTAAGCGTCTTGTAGCATTTCATCGTATGCTTCTTGTGAACCAACAATCATTGATTGGTATTCACGTACACCTGTACCAGCTGGGATTAAGTGTCCAACGATAACGTTTTCTTTCAATCCTAACAAATGGTCTTCTTTACCTGAAATAGCTGCTTCGTTTAATACTTTCGTTGTCTCCTGGAAGGAAGCCGCAGAAATAAACGATTGTGTTTGAAGTGACGCACGTGTGATACCTTGTAACAATGGTGTCGACGTTGCAGGCATAGCCTCCCTCGCTTCTACTAATGTTTTGTCCTCACGTTTCAATTTCGAGTTCTCATCTCTTAAACGACGAACTGAAACCAATTGTCCTTTTTTCAATTCCGCTGAATCACCTGCTTCTTTTACGAACATCATTCCGTAAAGTGCATCATTTGCTTCCATGATATCTGCTTTATGAATGGATTGTCCTTCCAAGAAGCGTGTATCACCAGATTCGATGATTTGTGCTTTCAACATCATTTGACGTACAATTACCTCAAAGTGTTTATCATTAATCTTCACCCCTTGTAAACGGTATACCTCTTGGATTTCATTTACGATGTACTCTTGTACTTTCGTAGGTCCTTCGATGTTCAAGATATCGTTTGGTGTGATTGCTCCATCAGATAATGGTTGACCAGCACGAACGAAATCATTTTGTTGTACAAGGATGTGTTTAGAAAGTGGAACTAAGTATTTTCTTACTTCGCCCAATTTCGATGTAATGATAATTTCACGGTTACCACGTTTCACATTTCCGAATGCTGCTGTTCCGTCGATTTCAGAAACAACTGCAGGATTTGAAGGATTTCTTGCCTCGAATAACTCAGTTACACGTGGAAGACCTCCGGTGATATCTCCGGTTTTACCAGCTAAACGAGGAATTTTAACCATGATCACACCCGCTTCAATCTTGTCGCCCTCTGTAACAGAGATATGCGCATTAACTGGAATAGAGTATTCTCTTAAAATTTCCTTCGTTTTAGGATCAATGATGTGAATCGCAGGACTTTTCTTTTTATCACGAGATTCGATAATTACTTTTTCAGTAAATCCTGTTTGCTCATCGACTTCTTCGCGGTACGTGATATTTTCAATGATGCCATCAAAGACAACCTTTCCTGAAACTTCAGAAATGATTACCGCATTGTATGGATCCCATTTACAAATAACATCACCTTTCTTAATTTTTGTTTCACCAGAAACCATTAATTCAGAACCGTAAGGAACATTTGCTGTCATGACAGTAATTCCTGTTTTCTCGTCAGTAATTTTCAATTCAGCTGAACGTCCAACAACGATGATTTGAACATTACCATCTGCGTTTTTACGTTCGATTGTTCTTAACTCATCGATTTCTAATTTACCATTTGCTTTCGCTTTCAAGTCAGAAATATCTGCGATGTTCGATGCAGTACCCCCAACGTGGAATGTACGAAGTGTTAACTGTGTACCCGGCTCACCAATTGACTGTGCAGCGACAACACCAACAGCATCACCTCTTTGAGCAAGACGGTGATTAGCAAGGTTACGTCCATAACATTTTGAACATACACCACGGCGCATTTCACAAGTCAATACTGAGCGAATTTCTACTTCTTCAATTCCAGCTTTAGAAATCGTGTTAGCGATATCTTCAGAAATTAAATCTCCAGCAGCAATGATTAATTCATCCGTATCCGGTAAATAAACATCATGAACAGATGTACGTCCTAAGATACGATCGTATAATGGTTCAACAACTTCATCATTTTTCTTCAATGCTGTAGCAACAATTCCACGAAGTGTTCCACAATCATTTGAATTGATTACAACATCTTGAGCAACATCCACCAAACGACGAGTCAGGTAACCCGCATCGGCTGTTTTAAGGGCAGTATCGGCCAAACCTTTACGTGCACCGTGAGTGGAGATAAAGTACTCAAGGATGGATAATCCTTCTTTAAAGTTGGATAAGATCGGATTCTCGATAATTTCTTGAACGGACGCACCAGATTTCTGTGGTTTCGCCATCAATCCACGCATACCAGAAAGCTGACGAATCTGTTCTTTAGATCCACGAGCTCCTGAATCGTACATCATGTAAATTGAGTTGAATCCTTGACGATCCGTTTTCAATTGATCCATTAATGTAGCTGTCAAACGTGAGTTTGTATGTGTCCAAATATCAATGATTTGGTTGTAACGCTCATTGTTTGTGATAAGACCCATGTTGTAGTTCATCATGACTTCTTTCACTTCATTTTCAGCCTTACCAACTAAAACTTCTTTTTCTTTCGGGATAATGATATCGTCTAAGTTGAATGACAACCCACCTCTGAAGGCCATTTCGTAACCAAGTCCTTTGATGTCATCAAGGAATTGAGCAGTACGAGATGTACCACATATTTTCAATACCTCACCGATAATATCACGCAACGCTTTTTTAGTCAATACATCGTTGATGTATCCAACTTCTCTTGGAACATTCTCGTTAAACATAACACGTCCACAAGTCGTTTCAATCAGCATAAGTTCCGGCTCACCGCTTTTACCTAAATCATAAGATTTTACTTTGATACGCGCATGCAAATCAAGTTTTTTCTCATTGTAAGCAATGATTACCTCTTTCGGAGAGTAGAAAATTCCATCTTGTCCTTTCACAATGTCACCTTCCACAGAAAGTTTTCCTTTTGTGATGTAGTAAAGACCCAAGACCATATCCTGAGAAGGAACGGCAATAGGTGCTCCATTTGCTGGATTCAAGATATTATGTGATGCTAACATCAACATTTGAGCTTCCAAAATTGCAGCATTACCTAAAGGTAAGTGAACCGCCATCTGGTCACCATCAAAATCGGCGTTGAAGGCTGTCGTTACCAATGGGTGAAGACGAATTGCTTTTCCTTCGATCAATTTCGGTTGGAAAGCTTGGATACCTAAACGGTGAAGTGTAGGGGCACGGTTCAAAAGAACTGGGTGTCCTTTCAATACATTTTCTAAAATATCCCAAACAACTGGCTCTTTACGGTCAACGATTTTCTTTGCAGATTTAACCGTTTTCACGATACCACGTTCGATCATCTTACGAATGATAAACGGTTTGTAAAGTTCCGCTGCCATGTCTTTTGGAAGACCACATTCGTGTAATTTCAAATCTGGACCTACAACAATAACTGAACGTGCTGAATAATCCACACGTTTTCCAAGTAAGTTTTGACGGAAACGACCTTGTTTACCTTTCAATGAATCAGAAAGGGATTTCAATGCACGGTTTGATTCCGTTTTAACAGCACTTGATTTTCTTGAGTTATCGAACAAGGAATCAACAGACTCTTGCAACATACGTTTTTCATTACGTAAGATTACTTCTGGAGCTTTGATTTCGATCAATCTTTTCAAACGATTGTTACGGATTATCACACGACGATATAAGTCATTCAAATCCGATGTCGCGAAACGACCACCATCAAGTGGAACTAACGGACGTAATTCAGGTGGAATAACAGGTACCACTTTCACAATCATCCATTCAGGACGATTATCGATACGTGTTTGAGAATCCTTCATTGCTTCAACTACTTGAAGACGTTTCAACGCTTCATTTTTACGTTGAACTGAAGTTTCGTTTTCTGCTTGATCACGAAGGGTATATGATAATTCTTCTAGGTTTAATCCTTTCAATAAATCATACAACGCTTCCGCCCCCATTTTAGCAACAAACTTGTTTGGATCTGAATCCTCTAAGTATTGATTTTCTTTTGGTAAGGCATCAAGGATATCCAAATATTCTTCTTCCGTTAAGAAGTCGAATTTTTTCAAGTTCACATTATCCAATTCCAAAGCAGCTCCTGGATTAATCACCGCATAGCGCTCGTAATAGATAATTTGATCCAACTTTTTCGTTGGCAACCCTAGTAAGTAACCAATTTTGTTCGGTAAAGAACGGAAGTACCAGATATGCGCTACTGGAACCACCAATGAGATGTGTCCCATACGCTCTCTACGCACTTTCTTCTCTGTTACTTCAACTCCACAACGGTCACATACGATTCCTTTGTAACGAATTCTTTTGTATTTACCACAGTGACATTCATAGTCTTTTACTGGACCAAAAATGCGCTCACAGAACAATCCGTCACGTTCTGGTTTGTACGTACGGTAGTTGATTGTCTCTGGCTTTAACACCTCACCACTTGAATTCTCCAGGATGATTTCTGGAGAAGCTAATGATATCGTGATTTTATTAAAGCTACTTTGTTTTTTTGGTATTTCTCTTTTGAAAGCCATTTTTTATATAATGTTTTCGTTATTAATCAATTAGTCCATCGATACGTTCAAACACAATCCGCGAAGCTCGTGTAACAATACATTGAAAGATTCTGGAATTCCTGGTTCAGGAATGTTATCACCTTTCACAATTGCTTCATATGCTTTCGCACGGCCCATCACGTCATCAGATTTAACCGTTAAGATTTCTTGAAGGATGTTAGCAGCACCAAATGCTTCTAGTGCCCAAACCTCCATCTCACCAAAACGCTGACCTCCAAATTGCGCCTTACCACCAAGTGGTTGTTGCGTAATCAATGAGTATGGTCCGATTGAACGAGCGTGCATTTTGTCATCTACCATGTGTGATAATTTCAACATGTAAATTACCCCAACAGTTGCTGGTTGATGGAAACGTTCTCCTGTTCCACCATCGTACAAGTACGTTTTACCGGATTTAGGAACGCCTGCTTTCGCTGTCCACTCATCAATTTCAGACGGTTTAGCACCATCAAAAATCGGAGTTGCGAACTTCATGCCTAATTTTTCACCTGCCCAACCAAGAACAGTTTCATAAATTTGACCAAGGTTCATACGAGAAGGTACACCAAGTGGATTCAATACGATGTCAACTGGTGTTCCATCTTCAAGGAAAGGCATGTCCTCTTGACGAACGATGTTCGCTACGATTCCTTTATTTCCGTGACGTCCCGCCATTTTATCTCCCACTTTCAATTTACGTTTCTTAGCAACATAAACTTTCGCCAATTTCACGATTCCAGCTGGAAGTTCATCTCCAACAGAAATATGGAATTTACGACGTTTGTAATTACCAAGTAAATCGTTTGCTTTGATATTAAAGTTGTGAATTACACGACTAATCAATTGGTTGATTTTCGCATCTGAACTCCAGTTTAATGGATTCACAATGGAATAATCCAATGCCATCAACGCTTTATTCGTGAATTTCGTTCCTTTCTTGATCAACTCTTCTTTGAAGTTGTTGTAAACGCCTGAAGATTTGTGCTCACCTAAAATGACCATCAATTTCTCCGCAAGTTTTTCCTTCAAATCAGCAAAATCTTTTTGGTATTCTGCGTCGATTGTTTCTAAGATTGGTTTATCCTGAGATTTTGATTTACGGTCTTTAATTGCTCTTGAGAACAATTTTTTCTCGATAACGACTCCACGTAAAGACGGACCAGCTTTCAACGAAGCATCCTTCACATCTCCTGCTTTATCACCAAAGATTGCACGTAATAATTTCTCTTCTGGAGATGGATCAGTTTCACCTTTTGGAGTGATTTTACCGATCAAGATATCACCTTCACGGATTTCAGCTCCGATGCGGATCAATCCGTTCTCATCTAAATCTTTCGTTGCTTCTTCACTTACGTTTGGAATATCAGAAGTTAACTCTTCCATTCCACGTTTTGTGTCACGTACTTCCAATGAATACTCATCGATGTGAACACTTGTAAAGATATCATCACGAACAACTTTTTCAGAAATTACAATCGCATCCTCGAAGTTGTATCCTTTCCATGGCATGAATGCCACTTTCAAGTTTTGACCTAAAGCCAACTCTCCTGCTTGCGTTGCATATCCTTCACAAAGCACTTGTCCTCTTTCTACGCGATCGCCTTTTTGAACAATCGGTTTCAAGTTGATACATGTGCTTTGATTGGTTTTCATGAATTTTGTTAATCCATAACGAGTTACCTCGCTATCAAAACTCACCATTTTATCTTCTTCGTTCCAATCATAACGAATAACGATTTCATTCGCATCCACATACTCTACTGTTCCAGTTCCTTCAGCGTTGATTAGCACACGTGAATCACGAGCTACTAAACGCTCAATTCCTGTTCCAACGATTGGAGAATTTGGACGTAATAATGGAACTGCTTGACGTTGCATGTTTGATCCCATCAATGCACGGTTGGCATCATCATGCTCCAAGAATGGAATAGATGAAGCGGCAATCGATGCAATTTGATTGGCACCAACGTCCATCAAATTCAAATCTTTCGGTGCAACAACTGGGAAGTCACCTTCGAAACGTGCTTTTACTACATCAGACAAGAAGTTTCCTTTATCATCCATCACAGCATTCGCTTGTGCGATCATTTTTGAATCTTCTTCCTCTGCTGCTAAATAAACTGGTTCTTCGTTTAAAACAACTTTACCATTCTCTACGCGACGGTATGGTGTTTCAATGAAACCTAATTTGTTTACTTTAGCAAATACACACAAAGAAGAAATCAAACCAATGTTTGGTCCTTCCGGTGTTTCAATCGTACACAGACGACCGTAGTGTGTGTAGTGAACGTCACGAACCTCGAATCCTGCTCTTTCACGAGAAAGTCCGCCTGGTCCTAGTGCCGATAGACGGCGCTTGTGTGTTACCTCAGAAAGTGGATTGGTTTGATCCATGAACTGAGAAAGTTGATTTGTTCCAAAGAATGAGTTAATCACTGACGAAAGCGTTTTCGCATTGATTAAGTCAATTGGAGTAAATACTTCATTATCACGTACGTTCATACGCTCACGGATTGTTCTTGCCATTCTAGCAAGTCCAACACCGAATTGCGCATACAATTGTTCACCAACTGTTCGAACACGACGATTAGATAAGTGGTCAATATCATCGATATCTGCTTTCGAGTTAATTAACTCGATCAAATATTTAATGATGTTAATGATATCAGTTTTTGTTAAAACTCGAGATTCTTCAGAATCATCTAATCCAAGTTTCTTGTTCAAACGGAAACGTCCAACTTCACCTAAATCATAACGCGCATCAGAGAAGAATAATTTCTCAAATACTCCTTTTGCCGTCTCATAATCGGGCGGATCTGCGTTACGTAATTGACGGTAAATGTGTTCAACCGCTTCTTTTTCAGAGTTGGAAGTATCTTTTTGTAAAGTATTGTAGATGATCGTGTAATCCGTTGAATTACCATCCTCTTTGTGTAAAATCAATGATTTCGCACCAGAGTCCATAATAGACTCTAAATGCTCTTCACCGATTACTAATTCACGATCAAGGATTACCTCGTTACGTTCGATTGATACAACTTCTCCTGTATCCTCATCAACGAAATCTTCAATCCATGTTTTTAATACCCTTGCAGCTAAACGACGTCCAACTAATTTCTTCAAATTGGCTTTATTGACCTTGACTTCATCAGCCAATCCAAAAATCTCTAGGATATCACGATCTGTTTCGTATCCAATTGCGCGGAACAAAGTTGTAACAGGCAATTTTTTCTTACGATCGATGTAAGCATACATGATGTTGTTGATATCTGTCGCGAATTCAATCCAAGAACCTTTGAAAGGAATAATACGAGCAGAATATAATTTTGTCCCATTTGCGTGACGGCTTTGGCCGAAGAACACACCTGGTGAACGGTGCAATTGGGAAACGATAACACGTTCAGCACCATTTACAACGAAAGACCCTTTCGGTGTCATATAAGGAATTGTACCTAAATAAACATCCTGTACGATGGTTTCAAAATCCTCATGTTCAGGATCGGTACAATATAATTTCAATTTAGCCTTTAAAGGAACACTATACGTTAATCCGCGTTCGATACATTCTTCGATAGAATATCTCGGTGGATCAACAAAGTAGTCTAAAAACTCCAATACAAATTGGTTTCTTGTATCGGTAATGGGAAAGTTTTCTGCGAAAACTTTAAATAAACCTTCACTATCACGATTCTCAGGGGTTGTTTCCAACTGAAAGAATTCCTGGAAGGATTTTAATTGAATCTCCAGGAAATCTGGATACTCAAATTGATTTTTGCTTGAAGCAAAATTAATTCGGGTTGAATTATTTGATGTTGCCAAGGCTTTTGTTTTTTTAGTTATTCGATTATTCTGTCAAAATCAACATGCGAAAAAACAGGAGAAGGCATCCGCTAAAATAGCGGTGCCTTTCCTGTAATATTGTGGGATTAATTACTTAACCTCAACTTCAGCTCCAGCTTCTTCTAAAGCTTTTTTAAGACCTTCAGCCTCGTCTTTAGATACTGCTTCTTTCAATGTTGTTGGAGCACCGTCTACTAAGTCTTTAGACTCTTTCAAACCGTTTCCTGTTAATTCTTTAACAAGTTTAACTACAGCTAGTTTGTTTGGTCCACCAGCTTTCAAGATTACGTCGAACTCAGTTTTCTCAGCAGCAGCTTCGACTGCATCAGCAGCACCACCGGCCATCATTACTGGAGCAGCCGCAGCTGGTTCGATTCCGTACTCATCTTTTAAAATTGTTGCTAACTCGCTTACTTCTTTTACTGTAAGGTTAACTAACGTTTCTGCAATTTGCTTTAAATCAGCCATTTTATTTTAATTTAAAAAAGGTTATTATTAATTAATTTATGCTCGTTCTTCGAGCGTTTTAAGGATTCCAGCGATTGTATTACCAGAACCTTTAAGAGCAGACAATACATTTTGAGCAGGACTCTGCAACATTCCAATGATTTGACCAACCAATTCTTCTTTACTTTTCAGTGATTCAAGAACTTTTAATTGATCATCTCCAATGAAAATTGCCTCATCAATGTATGCACCTTTCAAAAGTGGTTTTGGTGATTTCTTACGGAAATCAGCAATCAATTTTGCAGGAGCATTAGCCACTTCGCTGAACATTACAGAAGTTGAACCTTTCAACACATCTCTCAATGCGCCAAAATCTTTCCCTTCTACTTGGTCCATCGCTTTTTGAAGCAATGCATTCTTCACTACACGCAATGAAATGTTTGTTTGAAAACATCTTCTACGTAAAGCGTTTATTGTCTCTACTGTTAATTCTGCTGTGTCTGCTAGATACAACACATTGTTAGCAGTTAAATCTGCCGCCAAATCGCTGATGTACTTCGCTTTTTCTTCTCTTGTCATTTTCTTAAGTATTAAGCAGTAACAGACTTCGCGTCAATTTGTATCCCTGGACTCATCGTTGAGCTCAGGTAGATACTTTTAATATAAGTACCTTTTGCAGCAGATGGTTTTAATTTCACTAGTTGTTGAATCAACTCAAACGCATTTTCGCGAATTTTGTCACCATCAAAACTAACTTTACCAACCGATGAGTGAATGATACCGTATTTATCAACTTTAAAGTCGATTTTACCAGCTTTCACTTCAGTTACAGCTTTACCTATTTCCATAGTTACCGTACCTGTTTTCGGGTTTGGCATTAAACCGCGTGGACCTAAAACGCGTCCAAGTGCACCTACTTTACCCATAACTGAAGGCATCGTAATAATTACGTCGATATCTGTCCAACCACTTTTGATTTTGTCAATGTAGTCATCAAGTCCAACATATTCTGCACCTGCTTCGATTGCTTCTTTTTCCTTGTCCGGAGTACAAAGTACGAGTACTTTAATATCCTTTCCGGTTCCATGAGGCAATGCAACAGTTCCACGTACCATTTGATTCGCTTTACGAGGATCAACCCCTAAACGAACACAAACATCTACAGAGGCATCGAATTTGGTTGTAGAAATTCCCTTCACCAAATCACATGCTTCAGATAGAGTGTAGATCTTCGTCAAATCAAATTTGGACAAGATCTCTTTTCTTTTTTTAGAAACTCTTTTCATAACAATTAATTATTTGGATTGAGGAGCGACTCCACCTTTAACGGTTACCCCCATACTTCTTGCTGTTCCTGCAACCATGCGCATCGCTGCATCAACGGTAAAACAATTCAAATCAGGTAATTTATCTTCTGCGATCATGCGAATTTGATCCCAAGAAATGGAAGCAACTTTTACACGATTTGGCTCAGATGAACCTTTTTTGATTTTTGTGTGTTCGATGATTTGTACCGCTGCCGGTGGTGTTTTAAGAACGAAATCAAAGGATTTATCACCATAAACAGTGATAACAACTGGAACTACCTTACCCATTTTATCTTGAGTACGAGCATTAAACTGCTTACAAAACTCCATGATATTTACACCTTTCGCACCCAAAGCAGGTCCGATTGGTGGTGATGGGTTGGCTGCGCCTCCTTTGATCTGCAATTTGATCAATGCTGCTACTTCTTTAGCCATATATATTAAAATTATGTAGTCAACGTGAATCAGTGATGGGAAGCTTTAATCATCGGACTCACTCCTACGGTTAATACAAATTCTACCCTTCTTTCTCAACCTGCATATAGCTGAGTTCCAAAAGGTTTTTTCGGCCAAATATTTTGACCATTACTTTTAATTTTTTCTTCTCTTCGTTGATTTCATCCACAACACCAGTAAAGTTGTTGAATGGACCATCAATTACTTTAACAGACTCTCCAACAACAAAAGGAATTTTTAACTCTTCTTCGGATGTTGCTAATTCATCTACTTTACCTAGGATTCTGTTTACCTCTGCTAAGCGCATTGGAACAGGTTCACCACCTTTGACAGTACCAAGAAATCCGATAACGTTTGGAATACTTTTAATAACGTGACTTACCTCACCTACTAATGCAGCTTCAATTAATACATATCCTGGTAAAAAAGCCTTTTCTTTGTTGACTTTTTTTCCATTCTGTATTTTGAAAACCTTCTCGGTTGGGATGAGAACTTGATTCACATAATCATTCAGTTTCATTCGAGAAATTTCTAACTCAAGGTACTCCTTAACTTTCTTTTCCTTGCCACTTACGGCACGAACTACATACCATTTCTTAACAATTTCTGCCATTACTGTATTTGTTAGAATGATCCGTAAATAAAACCTAGTAATCCTTTCCACAAAGATCCCTCTTCTCCGGAAATACCGAAGGCGTAATCCATTGCGAAAATAAGCAGTGCAATGAGAACAGATGCAACAACTACCAGAATGGTATTATTTTGTAGTTCTTTCCAAGTTGGCCACGTTACATTGTGCACCATTTCTTGGTAAGTTTCCTGAAAATATGATCTAATTTTTGACACTTATTTCAATTTTAATTGAGCACGGGCGGTAGGATTCGAACCCACGACCAATGGTTTTGGAAACCACCACTCTACCAGCTGAGCTACACCCGTTTAAAAAGGGGAGTTGTTAAACTCCCCTTACTTAAAACTATGTTGTTTCTTGTTAAGCTACGATTTCAGTAACCTGTCCAGCACCTACAGTTCTACCACCCTCACGGATTGCAAAACGAAGTCCTTTGTCCATTGCAACTGGTACGATCAATTTAACTGTAATTGATACGTTGTCACCTGGCATAACCATCTCGCGTCCGTCTGTTAAGAAGATTTCTCCTGTAACGTCAGTTGTACGGAAATAGAATTGAGGACGGTATTTATTGTGGAAAGGAGTGTGACGACCACCTTCTTCTTTCTTCAATACATAAATCTCAGCTTTAAATTCTTGGTGAGGTGTAGTTGAACCTGGTTTACAGATAACCATTCCACGTTTGATTTGAGATTTCTCAATACCACGTAACAATAATCCTGCGTTATCACCTGCTTCACCACGATCTAACATTTTACGGAACATCTCAACACCTGTAACTGTAGATGTCAATTTCAATTCACCCATACCTAAGATCTCAACTGGATCTCCAGAGTTAATTACACCTGTTTCGATACGACCTGTTACAACTGTACCACGACCTGTAATCGTAAATACGTCTTCAACTGGCATCAAGAATGGTTTGTCAACATCACGTGGAGGAAGTTCGATGTATGTATCAACTGCATCCATCAACGCATCAATTGTAGCAACCCACTGAGGCTCTCCGTTTAATGCTCCCAAAGCTGAACCTTGGATAACTGGTGCATTGTCACCATCATATTTATAGAAAGAAAGTAATTCACGTACTTCCATTTCAACTAACTCTAATAACTCTGCATCATCTACCATGTCCACTTTGTTCATGAAGACAACTAAACGAGGAACACCAACTTGACGACCAAGAAGGATGTGCTCACGTGTTTGAGGCATTGGGCCATCAGTTGCAGCAACTACTAAAATCGCTCCATCCATTTGAGCAGCTCCAGTTACCATGTTCTTTACGTAATCGGCGTGACCTGGACAGTCAACGTGTGCGTAGTGACGGTTTGCTGTTTCGTACTCAATGTGCGAAGTGTTAATAGTGATACCACGCTCTTTTTCTTCGGGCGCGTTATCGATTGAAGAGAAATCACGAACCTGAGCCAATCCCTTAGAAGCAAGAACGCTAGAGATTGCTGCAGTCAACGTAGTCTTACCATGGTCAACGTGTCCAATAGTACCAATGTTCACGTGTGGTTTGGAACGGTCAAAATTTTCCTTAGCCATTTTTTTTTTGTTACTTAGTTAATAATATATTTATTTATCATAAAATCCTTTACCATCAAATGGAAAGGATTCAACTTCTTTTTTCATACTGAGCCAATGACGAGAATTGAACTCGTGGCCTCTTCCTTACCAAGGAAGCGCTCTACCCCTGAGCTACACCGGCGCTCTTTGAAAAGTGAGCGGGAGACGAGACTCGAACTCGCGACGTTCAGCTTGGAAGGCTGAAGCTCTACCAACTGAGCTACTCCCGCTTTTTTTCTTTTCTTGTGGGGGGAGCAGGATTCGAACCTGCGAAGATGTACATCAGCAGATTTACAGTCTGCCCTCGTTGGCCGCTTGAGTATCCCCCCTACAATTTGAGCCGATGGAGGGATTCGAACCCCCGACCAGCTGATTACAAATCAGCTGCTCTGGCCAACTGAGCTACATCGGCAATTTAATTGTTGGTTTTCTTAAATAAAGAACTTTTACTTTTCCCAAAGACCAATTTGGGATTGCAAATGTATGAAACTTTTTCTTATCTCAAAGAATTTTTTGAAAAAATATTTGAAAATTTTATCACTTTTACTTTCCCGATTTTTTCCTACGTGTATTTCATTACTTTTGTTTCCATGTTAAAACAAAAAGTGATTGTTTCAGTATCAAGCGATTTGGTCACCGACAACCGCGTTCATCGAACGTGTTCCGTGCTGCATGATCTTGGTATGGATGTTTTACTAATTGGACGAAAAAAAAAGGATAGTCCAATACTCAATAAACGAAATTACCCCGCAAAACGCCTTCGTCTTCTATTTGAAAAGGGCCCGCTTTTTTATGCGGAATTAAATTTGAGATTGTTTTTTATTCTCCTGTTTCAAAAAAAAGCACTCCTTTATTCCAATGACCTCGATACGCTTTTGCCGAATTTCCTTGTAAGCAAATTAACTGGATCAAAATTGATCTATGACAGCCATGAACTTTTTACCGAAGCACCTGAGTTAATTCACCGCAAACGAACCCAAGGAATTTGGCTAAGCTTAGAGAAAATGATTTTCCCAAAACTAAGCCACATTATTACGGTAAATGACTCGATAGCTCAGACCTATAAAAATTGGTACAAAAAGGACCTGCTCGTCATCCGTAACATTCCTAATAAATTTACCATTGAAGACCTTCAAACAAAAGAGGAATTGGGAATACCCATAAATGACTTTTTAGTAATTATTCAAGGATCTGGATTAAATGTGGAACGAGGCATTGAAGAAGCGGTCCTAGCAATGAAGGATCTTGAAGGCGTCACGTTAATGCTTGTTGGCAATGGCGATGTTATGCCCGTGGTGAAAGAACTCATTCAACAAAATCGACTGGAAGACAAGGTGAAAATTTATGGAAGACGTCCTTATATAGAGATGATGCAATTTACTGCACATGCAGATCTTGGACTTACCCTTGATAAACCATTGAGTAAAAACTACGAATTTTCACTTCCAAACAAGGTTTTTGATTACATGCATGCCGGGACTCCTATTTTGGCAAGTAAGTTAGTTGAGATTGAACGTGTCATCACAACACATCACATTGGGAGTATTCTTAACGAAGTAAGTCCTGATGCGATTGCTGCTGCCATCAATGAATTAAAAGGACAACCTGAATTATTGATGAAACAAAAAGAAGCGTGTCGCTTGGCTTCTGAAACGGAAAATTGGGAAAATGAACGTCGTAAGCTGGAATCATTTATCCATTCAGCTATGACTCATTCTTCTCTCTAGTTCGATTAAACGATATAAATCGAACATCCACAAACGGAAAAATCCTTTCGTGAGCAAAAAGGACAACATCGGCTGAAATACTATGCCGAAAGGACGAAACACCAATCGAATGACTTTGGACTGATGAATACTAATAGCCAAGCTTAATAATTTCTGTTGTTGATTGAAGCGGTTATCTTGTAGACTTTGTGAAATCCGCCACAAATTGGAAACTGCATCCTTTGTTTTTAAAAGAAAAGCGTGATTCTCTACTAAATCATCATTCTTGATGGGATTATCAATGTGGTGACAAACAACTCCTTTTATATAGAGCTGAAATCCAAAAAGCGTATCCTCATGTCCATACTTTGTAATGGATTCATCGAATGGATGCTCTTCTAAAATGGATTTTCTTACAATGAAATTATTTGATTTGAATCCACTTGTCCGATCCGCAATGCGCTCCTCTGTCGTTTTACTTTCTCTTTTACGGCTATACTCCCAGCGCAACATTTGGGAACGAGGTGGTCTTGATGTCGTTTCTTCTCGTCCGCCAACGAGTAAATCAATCGATTGATCGCGTATGAACTGAAGGTATTTCTGAATGAAATCTGTTCGATGAACAATAGAATCACCATCTAGAAAGAGTAAGTGCGTTCCCTTGACAAAAGGTAAAAACGCATTTCGAATTTTTGACCTGCCAATGTTAACCGGTAATTCCTGGTAGTCGGTAAATCCTCCTACACTTCGATTTAATTCTTTAAAAAAAACATCGGAAGCGTCGTCCAAAAAAAGGAGCTCGACTTCCGATGAATATGCTTGAATTTGTCGATGGAGTTCTGTCGCAAGAGGACGGATATCCGTATTGTAAATGGGGATACAAATCGACAGGATCATCTGCTTGAATTATGCCATTGTATTTGGCGTACCAAAGTTCATGGGTGGAAATCCAGCTTGTGGATCATCAATAACCCCAAAATTCTGCTCGTATTTTTGGATGTTATCCGACAAAGCTTGTAAGAATCGTTTAGCATTTTGAGGCGTCATCAATACGCGTGACCGAACTTTCCCTTTCGGCATCCCCGGCATTATTTGCACGAAGTCACAAACAACCTCCGCTGGAGAATGTGTGATTATAGCCAAGTTCGAATAGGTACCTAAAGCAATTTCTTCAGATAGTTCAATGTTCATGTGATTTTCTTCGTTTTCCATTATTTTCTTATTAAATCGTTTGTTCTTTTTCTTCAAAGATAATTCCGAAGGTCTCCAATTCTTTTAAAATTGGCTCGTAGACTTTCTTCTTGACCGGCAAGGTAACACCTTTCTCTTGGATTTCACCTGACAAAATTAATTTTGCTGCAATCGCAACGGGTAGTCCAACGGTATTTGACATGGCGGTATACACCTCATCTACTCCCAAGTTGACAAGGGAAGAGGTGATTTTCTTCTGCTCATTATTGATTAAATACTCGAATTCATGATACATCACCAACATGTCTTTATCCCCGGGCTCCAACTTCCATTTTGGTTCGAGTAATTGTTGCAATAATTTGGCTGGACTCGCATTTTCAATTCCATAGGTAAATGAATCATCGAAAATCCCCATACTTTCAAATTGATCAAACAAATACGCATTTTCCTCTCCAAGTACCTTTTTAAATTTATCCTCCACCGGTGTATGCAATTCGTACGGTAAAAAGGCATTTAAAAACGATCGAGGTGTCAAGGTTTCAGAATTAGTCATCGCATACGAATCATCAGTCATTCCTAATTGGATGAATACATCCCAACCTTGGCAATAATTTGGACGACGTAGGGTCCCTCTGTAAATCGTGGGAATCCCTTCAATACCATAGGTGGATGAATAGATTAATGAATTTCGATTCGCATATCCATCAAAATATCCATACGGTGGGATCTCAAAACGATCTAACTTTTTGAAGAGTTGTGAATATGGAATGTACTTGTATTCATTGTTATCCATGTATAAGGCTGCCGGACCTTGTCCTGCAACAATCACATTGCGTGGATTCCAAGTGAATTTATAGTGCCATGGATTGTTATCTGATTCTGGAGCTAATAATCCACCGCAAAATGACTTAAAACTGGTTAATTTACCTCCAATTGCTTTGATGTGATCAATCACTTTCATCGCGCTCATGTGGTCGATTCCTGGATCGACACCAATCTCATTCATGATGACAATTCCCGCTTCAACTGCTTCTTGATTCAATGCACGCATTTCTGGAGAAATGTACGATGGAGTAATTAAATCTGTGTGGAGTTCAATGCAATCCTTTGCTACTTCTACGTGAAAAATCGCTGGTAACATAGAAATCACTAAATCTGCATGTGCAATAGCTGGCTTGCGTTCCTTTGAATCCAATGCGTTAAACGAAAGTGCTTCTGCATTTGGATGTCCATTGATTTTCTTCTTTACTAAATCAATGTTCTGATCCACAATTTTCACGTGCCAATTTTCAGCTTCTGAATGAGCTAACAAATATCTGATCAATGATGAAGCAGACATTCCCGCTCCTAGTATTAATATGGTCTTCATTCCTTTCTTTACTTTATCCGCACTGGACCTTTGACAAATTTATAAAAATGTTTGGATGCGCTGATTTTCCTACTTGTCTTTTATCAACAAGAATTTCATTGGGACTGCCAATCGATTTGCCCATGACACTTCATCGTGCGCTGTTTTGTC
>CALQBB020000002.1 GCA_943328715.2 Polynucleobacter meluiroseus
AAACAAAGTCTAACAGGCACCTATGCAAATGGGGATGAATTTGTAAATTCTACTATTTCAGCATTTAACATGAATAGATGGACATTAGATGCAACAACACGCATTGGTTACGGTCATTTTGGAATGTTTATTAGCTATCAGTTGAATTCCATGTTTAAAACTGGACACACTGTTGCTGTATATCCATTTCGCATAGGATTCAATATTCTATTTGGAATTTAGTTTTTAACTAAATGAAAGAAACTTTGTAGGGTCTGTTCAAGCTCATAGATTTTTAACACATAGAAATAAGTTCCTTCATCGTATTCCCTTCCATCCCAAGAATTGTCGTAGTTTTTCGCACTGTACAATAACTGTCCCCATCGGTTAAAGATAAATACTTCATTATCGGGATAAAAAGACAAGTATTCAAAGGATAAACGATCGTTAATCCCATCTCCATCCGAAGTGATGACGTTGATGTTTGTGATTTCTGCCGGCACAACAGTAATGTTCGTACATAGACTATCGATACATCCATGATTGTTTTGAATTGTTAAACACAATGGATATTGTCCCGGAACGGCATAAGAGCCAGAAAATGATGTGATCTGCGAAAAGGAACTATCTGCTAAAGTCCAATTCCAAAAAACGAGGTTTCCATCGGGTGAAAGCGATGCATCTTGGACAATGAAAGGATTTGTGACCACAACTGGATTGGGATTAATCGTCACTTGAGCACTTGGATTGGGGTAAATGCTTACGGTTATTTGTTGTGTGTCTGATACACAGCCATTGATCTCGGCATAGGCAGCATAGTTTACTTGAATCATTGTATCACTCACATTCGGTATGAATTCAGAGATGTTGCCTGTTCCTGTCGAATTTCCCAAATAATGACTGATGCCACCCGTCAAACAGGAGGTGTTCAAAATGGAAATCGCTTCCCCTGCACATAAAACAGAATCGTAAATAAGACTTGGCTCCGTGGCTGGAATCAAGGGTTTATTTCCAACTGGAATATTGAGTATTTGATTGCCACAGGCATCCATAATGATGGGTGGGGGAACAGCTAAACTTGTTTGTAAACTATCGCAATACAGTGGGCAATTTGGATTTGTTAAAGTAAAGATATGGTTTGTTGAACCATTCGAACAACCAACGTTTTGTCCGACCGTTACCACTTCAGTTGACCATGGATGAGTAAAGGTATAGGGCGCCACACCATAACGAGCATAGGCTGTGGCATTGAAGGTACAGCTGTTCGAACAGATAGGGGTTTGATTGACAAACCATTCGTTTCCATATGATTCAGGTGTTTTCCCATAAACAATGACTTCGAACGGGTATATTGAAGCAAATGGATCATATCGAATATAGGTGGTGTTACACCCAGAACCTAACGCATTTCTACCGATGTGCATGCGTACCCAAAAGCTGACATCTGAACAAGATTCACCAACGCAACAACTGAGAGGATTCATTAAATTAAAACTATCCAAATACGCAGTTCCAGGTAAGGTAGCGGTCGCACCTGTAACCGTAAATATTTGGGAACTTCCGCAAGAAGAACTGTAATACATGGCACCTTGACTCATGATTGCTCCTGTGAATGGATCAGCATAAAAACTTCCGGAAACATATACGCCCGTTGCAGTTATTCCTGCTGGAATGGTTACTTGGATACTGTCCTTATTGTAAGTTGGCATGAAACAAGAAGGCATGTATCCGTTGGACCAAGTACTCAAGGGACCGGAAATGACTGGGTCAATATAGACAGGATACGTACGTGAATCCTCATTTAGCCAATTCGAAGAGATGAATAGTTGAAGAAATTTACCTTCCTTTTTATCGACGATGTCGTAATGACCAATATATGTTTGCCCTAATGCATCATAACAAATGATGGGGTCTAATTGAGCTGCAATTCTACCTTTTTCATCTAAAATGGTTAGGCGCTGACACAGTTGTTGTTTTTCATCGAGTTCTTTTACAATGCGAAAAGAACTTGGAATGTCAAGCTTCTCCTCAATGAGCAGATTCGCTTGTTCATGTGCGAGTGGTTCATTTAGTCGGTAACTAAACTTGATGGCATTTTCCAAAAAAACAACTTGCTTGTCTACATGAGGAACGATCTGCTCAAAGAACCCGATGTTTTGAGAAAGAGAAAAGTCATTGTTTGCTGGTACTCCCTGTATGATTGTTTTGTTGCCACACTGTATTTTTTTTAAGTCCGTTGAACTGAGAGAAAAACTACCGTTTTCGTCCAAATAAGTGGGGAAATCTTGCTGTAAAGCGGTCCATCCCTCCGAGGTTTGTTTCAAGCCAAAGTCAATGGGAACGAGCTCGCCTTCTTTTGAGTAATAGTGGATTGGTTTTAAGCTGTAACGTGCCTTGATGTCGCCTTTATTATTGCGATAGACGGAAGAATAAAGGGTTCGTTTTTCTCTGACTTCCTTCCAACTTTGGTCATAAGTGACTACATTTTCACGGTCAACTTTTTCGGGATTTACACAAGTTGATTTCAAGGTCCAAATGGCAGATTTATTTACTTGTGCCTGTCCTTCGCTTAGCAAAAGCAGGAAAAATAGTAGAAAATAAACGTGTTTCATAGTAGCAGATTCACTACTAAGATAGCATTTTAAACGTACAAAATCAATTTAACCGATTAAAAATCAAGGGTTAAATGAAAGGTCGTTTAAATCGTTGCCAGCCAAAAAGGACTTGTAATCCATGCGTTTTTTTCCCTCGGCTTGAATCTCTTTTAATAGCACGAAGCCATTTCCACTTGGGAAAACTATTCCTTCGGGAATCGAGAACGGACCATTGTTTCGAGCCGCTTCAGTCAAGTTTACCAAAGTTGAATCAAATAGTTTAAACGTGATCCAAGTTGATTTTTTGGTAGCCCAAAGTTTGCACCATGCCGCAGGGTAGGGGGATAAGCCTCGGATGCGGTTGTGGTTAAGTTCCGCCGACTGACTCCAATCAATTTCACAATCTGCTTTAAATATTTTTGGGGCGAAGGGTACATTCGTATCCGATGGATCTTGTTCAATGGTTGAAACAGCACCCGAACAAATTTGATCAGCGGTTTCTACCGTTAATGCAGCACCCATCGATTTTAATTGATCGTGTAGCTCACCTGCGTTGATGTCTGTGGATAATGAAATAGATTTTTGTGCAATGATTGCACCAGTATCTATGTTTTCATTAATGAAAAATGTACTCACTCCAGTTTCCAATTCACCATTCATTATTGCCCAATTGATTGGAGCTGCTCCACGGTATTTTGGAAGGAGACTCGCATGTAGGTTTATCGTTCCGAATGCAGGCATTTTCCATACCACATCTGGAAGCATACGAAAAGCGACCACGACAAATAAATCTGCGTTTAACGAAGCTAATTCTGTTAAAAAGGATTCTTCACGCAATTTATCTGGTTGCAAAATGGTAAGACCATGCGAAAGGGCATATTGTTTGACAGCACTTTGCTGAATTTGCTGTCCACGTCCCGCTGGTTTGTCGGCAACTGTGACAACACCAACAACTTCATGCTTGGATTGCATCAAAGCATCCAAAATTCCCACAGCAAATTCGGGGGTTCCCATAAAAACAATGCGTAATTTCTCTTTCATTATACTATTTTCTTTTTCCAATCATACAAACGGAGGTAGCTGATGGAAGCTAATCCCATTAAAATAAAATAGATGTACTCTACCGTCCAAATCCAATATACGTCCAAATTCCACACTTTGATGAAAAGGTAACAAAAAACGACATAAACACTCACGATTCCAAATTCAATAAACATCGAATGAAGGGTGTTTCCAGAACCATGTATTGTTTGAAAATATACAGAGGAAAATCCATACAACATAATGGACACGGAGATGAGTCGGAGGATTTGAGCACTCTTGTGTACATACAATTCCGCCGGATTAATCAGTCGAATTAATGCTTCTGGATAGAAAATGGCTCCATGGAAAGTGACGCACAAGAACAAAAGCGTCATGAGTTGTATCCGTTTTTGAATTGTTGGAATTTCATCAAATTTCTTAGCGCCTATGTATTGAGAAATATATGTCTTCGTGGTTCCTGCGAATCCCCAAATCGGTACAAAAGCAAGAAAATAAATGGCTCGAATATTCTGTGAAACGGTTAAATCAAATTGTCCCTTTTGCTCCAGCCAAGTGAAAAAGAGTGTCCAAGTTGCCAACGCAAAGAATCCCTGAAACATCAGCGGACTCCCTACTTTCAACAATTCTTTCATGGAGGCAAGCTCAAACTTGAAATGTGCAAAAAGTTGGTATTCCTTTCTTTCCTTGGAAAAAATCAAATAAATAATAAGAAAAGTCATACCCAGAGCATCTGCGATTGTATTGGCTAACGCGGCTCCTTCGATACCCATTTCAGGTAAGCCATTTCTTCCGAAAATGAGGGAATTGGCAAGAAATACATTGCTAATAGCCGTTATTAAGGCGGCATACAACACAATCATCGTTTTTCCTTTTGCCAATAAAAAAGCCTGAATGGTGATGGTAATCATGGCGAAAAACAAGGCGAAAGATCTAACCCGAATAAAATCGCCTTGTAAGTGGGCAATTTCATGGTTTTTGGAATAACCAACAATTGCGGATGGAAGAAACCAATGCAAAAGGATAAAGAATCCAATCGCTAAAAGGAAATTGGTTAAAAAGGATGTTCCAAAAACCCTTCCAATTGCTGAAATACGTTCTTCACCAATTCTTCTGGCAATGATAATCTGTGCTCCATCTCCCATGCCTAGCAAACACATGTACACGGTGACGTACAAAAGTCCTCCGTTACCCACTGCGTCAAAAGCTTCAGTAGAATACCGACTGATCAAGGAGGCATCCGTTATCAAAACAATGGACTGAATAAATCCAGATACCATCATCGGAAGTGCCATTCCTAAAATCGCCTTGTAATTGAGTGCAAGCATCTTAATCTACTTGGATAATCAATCCTTTTAAGTATTCTCCTTCTGGATGAAACGCATGAATGGGATGATCTGCTGGTTGATGAATTTGTTCCAGAATACGCACATTTCTTCCCGATTCAATCGCTGCAGCAATAATGGTATTGGTAAACAATGCTTTATCGATGACCTGTGAACAAGAAAACGTAAAGATGATTCCTCCTGGTTTAATTTGACGAATGGCATGCGCATTCAAGCGCTTGTATCCTTGAATGGCTTGGTGACGTTTTTCGCGGTGCTTCGCAAATGCAGGTGGATCCAACACAATAATGTCGTAATCTTCTTGCAAATCCTTCATGTAATCCATGGCATCTGCGCAAATGGACAAATGTTTCTCGGTATAGTTATTCAAGAGGATGTTATCGTCGGTTAAGGCAATCGCCTTTTTTGAACTATCCAAGGAATGCACCAAAGAGGCCCCGTGATTCAACGCTTGAAGAGAGAATCCTCCGGAGTAACAAAAAGTATTTAATACTTTCTTTCCTTTCGAATATTCGCCAAGAATACGTCTGTTCACCCGTTGATCGATAAAGAATCCCGTTTTTTGTCCGGTAATCCAATCAATGTTGTATTTCACGCCGTTTTCTAACGCAACATGCGGTGTTTCGCAACCTCCGAAAAGATAGGCGTCAGTTACGTCAGTTCTTTTCGGCAAGGTATCGGTTGACTTCGAATAAACCGCTGTCAATTTTTTTCCGAATGCGTTTTTCAAGGCGTTAGCAATCATTTCGACTGAAAAGTACATGCCAATGGAATGACATTGAATCACTGCGACCCCGTTATAAAAATCGATAACAAGTCCGGGAAGTTCATCACCTTCACCGTGACATACACGGAAAATGTTGTTCTGTTTGGATAAAAGACCAATGTTTATTCGGGAATCAACCGCTTTTTTAATTTTTCGATCAAAAAAAGCTTGGTCTATTTCCTCGTATTCGAAACTTAAGATTCGAACAGAAATGGTTGCATGTTGAAAATGTCCAATTCCTAAAAACTGGTCTTTTCGTGTCATCAGACACACTAGGTCACCATCCTTTAAGGATTCGGTAGAAGATTCAATGGCTCCTGAAAAAACCCAAGGATGTCTGCGCATCAATGATTGTTCTTTGCCTTTGCGGATGTGTAGTATAGGATATGTCATGGACGCAAAGTTACACAATCCGTTGTCAAACTTGCGGAAGTATCACATGCATCTACACAGAAAATAAGGAGTTTTGTAGGGTAAGTCCTATTTTCGACTTACTTTTGACCTAAATAAAGTTGAAATATGTCAAATAAAAGAATTCTTAAGAGAAACATCAATGAGATGGTTTTTGATGTGGTAGAAGAGTGTTTTCACCACCAAATGTTGGATGAGTCTAAAGCTCCAGCAACAGAAAAATTAATTACAGAGGCAGCAAGTTTCCAAGATGTTATTCTTGGACGTATGCACAAAGCAAAAGGTAAAGCTGAATTTCGTGCAATCGTTGCTGAAGTTGAAGCAAAAGCGTTAACTTTTGTTGATGCATTAAATGCATTGAATAAATAATTAGATGCTTCAGTTAGATTGGAAGCGCATGCTCGCAGCATTTGGCGCATTTTCTTTTCTAATGGTTCTCATTACTACCCGCGCAACTGATTCCTATTGGAACGCAGTTGCGCTTGGTGGACTGATGATTTTCTTTTGGATATTTGAGGTGATATCCATTTACATTACAGCCTTATTCCCCTTTATTTTCGCCATTCCACTCGGACTCCTCAACACGGCAGATCTCGCTGCAAGTTATGGAAACAATAATGTCTACCTGTTTTTCGGTGGATTTGTCCTAGCTCTTGGATTGGAAAAATGGAAAGTTCATGAGCAAATCGCTCGAAGAATCATCAATGTTGTAGGTGATTCAAAACCACGCATTTTACTTGGATTCATTTTAAGTACCGGATTCCTCAGTATGTGGATTTCCAACACAGCTACCGCACTGATGATGTTGCCAATGGCAATCGCTATTATTCATGCCATGCCGGTTGCACACCAAAAATCAAAATTCTCTTTGCTGTTGATGCTGAGTATTGCTTATGCATCGAGTATAGGTGGAGTAGGGACACTTGTTGGCTCACCTCCTAACACGCAAATGGCTGCCATTCTTCAAAAGAATTTTCACATCACGGTGAGCTTTTTCGATTGGATGAAAATCGGAATGCCGCTAGCGATTACCATGCTTTTAGTCATGTATGGCATTTTTTACGTCGCTCTTGGAAAGGAAAGAAAGGAACTTCATGATGTAAATTTACCAAATGCTCCTTGGACAAACGAACAACTCAGAGCCTTGGCAATATTCGGATTAGTGGTCATTTTATGGTCCTTCCGTGAATTGATTACCTCGGCAACGGGACTAAAATACGGGGACGAAAGTGCTGCGATTTTTGGTGCCATCCTGTTGTTTATTGTCCCGGGTAAAAGCGAGAAAAAACCTTTACTAGATTGGAAGGATACCGAGAAATTGCCTTGGGGCATTTTATTGTTATTTGGCGGTGGACTTGCACTTGCTCAAATTTTTGAGAAAAATGGTGTTGTTGAATCACTGACAAAAGTATTTCAATCCTATGAAAATATGTCGGTTCCAGCAATTGTTTTGCTGGTGGTAGTCATTTCGGTGTTTGCTTCTGAAGTGATGTCCAACCTAGCTTTAGTGACCATATTTGTTCCTGTTATCGCAAGCTTTGCAAAGGAATCTGGCTACGATATTTTTCAATTGTGCATCTCCTTAACGCTTGGCGCTAGTCTTGCTTTCATGATGCCGGTAGGAACTCCGCCCAATGCCATTGTGTTTTCATCTGGACATGTGAAAATTCATCAAATGGTCAAAATGGGTTTTATTTTCAATGTGATTGGAATCGCATTAATCTCCTTGTTCGCCATCCTTTTTTTGTAATTCGAGAATAATTCTTATTTTCGATAACCTTAAAACTAAACCATGATTACTGCTGAAAGACTTTTTGAAGTCCCTGATCATCAATTAAAAAATTATCCGAATTCAGCGATGTTTGTCACAAAAACTGCTGGAATTTGGGTTCCTATGTCAACGAGTGATTTTATTGAACGCACCATGAATGTAGCACGTGGATTAATTTCTATGGGCATTCAGGCAGGAGACCGCGTGGCGGTAGCGAGTTCGAATCGTGTGGAATGGAATATTTTGGATATTGCCGTTCAAAAAACAGGAGCGATTTTAGTTCCATTGTACCCGAATATTTCAGAAAATGACTACCGTTTCATTCTAAACGATTGTGCAGCGAAAATCTGCATCGTATCCAATCAAGAATTAGCCGATAAAATATCGAATATACGTAATGACGTTCCAAGTTTGGAACACTTATTCTCCTTTGACAAACTGGACTCTGTACCACATTGGTCGCACATTGAAGAGCAGCGTACGCACACGGATGAAGATCTTGTTCATGACCGAATGAAAGATGTGAAAAATGAAGACCTTGTCACTATAATTTACACTTCTGGAACAACTGGGAATCCAAAAGGGGTAATGCTTTCTCATCAAAACTTGTTGTCGAACGTTGGAGCGTGTATCGAACCAATCCCAGCGGATAATCATTCACGTGTATTGACCTTTTTACCTATTTGTCATGTGTATGAACGCATGTTGCATTACCTCTACATGTATCTGGGTTGTTCCGTTTATTTCGCGGAGTCGATGGAAACAATCGGTGAAAACATCAAGGAGGTTAAACCAGATGTTTTTTCAGCAGTTCCAAGATTGATTGAAAAGGTTTTTGATAAAATCATGGCCAAAGGTGACGAACTTAAAGGAATTAAAAGAGGACTGTTTTATTGGGCATTAAACCTAGCTGAAAATTATGACAACGTTCATGCGACACCATTTTTTAAATTCAAATTGGGCATCGCTAGAAAGTTGATTTTTTCTAAATGGCAAGAAGCATTGGGTGGAAATGTGAAAGCCATCGCATCTGGAAGTGCGGCACTTCAGCCACGATTGGCACGCATCTTCCTTGCCGCAGATATTCCAATTTTAGAGGGATATGGATTAACAGAAACATCACCCGTAGTCACCGTTAATAATTTCGTTTCTGGAATCCGCATTGGAACCGTTGGTGCATTGATTGAAGGTGTGCAAGTGAAAATAGCAGAAGACGGAGAGATTTTGGTGAAAGGACCTAATGTGATGATGGGTTACTACAACAATGAAGAGGCGACGAATGAGGTGATGGATAGTGAAGGGTGGTTTCATACGGGAGATATAGGTGAATTTCAAGAGGAAAAATTCTTAAAAATCACGGACCGTAAAAAGGAAATATTTAAAACGTCTGGTGGAAAATACATCGTTCCACAAGCGATGGAAAATCGTTTCAAAGAATCCCGTTTTGTTGAACAAATTATGGTCATTGGAGAGGGAGAGAAATTCCCAGCTGCTTTTGTCGTTCCTAATTTCGCTTTTGCGAAGGAATGGGCACATCGTCATGGTTTACAGTTCGAATCCATGAGCAACGAAGAAATCATCAAACAAACGGCGTTTATTGATCGAATGGATCAGGAGATTGCTGAAATAAATCAGGTGTTTGGAAATTGGGAACAGGTGAAGAAAATCGCCTTGCTTCCAGCTGAATTTACGATTGATGGTGGAGAACTTACTCCAACACTCAAATTGAAGAGAAAGAAAATCCTAGAGAAATACCAAGAAGGATATCAGAAAATATTCAGCTAACAAAAAAGGCCATCGTAAGATGGCCTTTTTTTATTCCATTAAAAATGGATTAGTTTGCTTTTTTAGAACAACAAGATGATTGTTGTGTAGTCGAACAAGATTTCCCTTGTTGAGCAGAACAACAAGAACCTTTTTTCTTTTTCTTTTTTCTCTTATCGTCGTCTTTTTTGACAACTTCAGTTCCAGTTACTGCAGCATACGTAGTAGTCGCCATTGACCCAGCGTAAGTGAACAAAGCTAATGCTAAAAATACTTTTTTCATGATTTTTGATTTTATAAGGTAAATATACAAATTAATTCAATTCTCCAATGCGTGTTAATTTGGCTTTAACGACATCTCCAATAGCCACATCAATTTTTGTGCCTAATGGTAAATAAAGGTCAATGCGTGACCCAAATTTAATGAATCCAAATTCTGAACCCATCTCTACAAATTGTCCTTCGGTCGGATAAAAACAAATTCTTCTTGCAACTGCACCGGCAACTTGTCGGAACAAGACTTCCTTCCCTGACTCATGTTCCACCACAACAGTACTACGTTCGTTGTCCGTGCTGCTTTTTGGATGCCAAGCAACCAAAAACAATCCTGGATGGTATTTTATGTATTTGACAATTCCTTTAATCGGATGATAATTGGCGTGAACATTCAGTGGAGACATAAAGATGGAAATTTGAATGCGACGATCTTTGAAGTATTCACTCTCTGTTGTTTCTTCAATGACAACCACTTTTCCGTCTGCTGGACACATAATATCGTTGGATACACCCTTACATGTTCGATTAGGAACACGGAAGAACTGAACGACTAATCCAAGTAAAACAAGGAAGCCAATTTGCAAGATCCAATAGACAATCGGACAACATGCACTCAAAAAATAATGTATTATCCCACTCAATAAAATGGTGAAGATTAAACTCCACAACATAATATTTTTACCTTCTCTGTGTAATGTCATAGTTTACCAAAATAAATAAATCATCGACCAACAATAAAAAAACGGAATCGCAAACAATGCCGCATCGAATCGATCTAATATGCCACCGTGTCCGGGTAGGATGGTGCCTGAATCTTTTATGTTTAAACTTCTTTTGAAAAGAGACTCCAATAAATCTCCGAAAATCGCACAAGGGGCAATGATGATGGCAGAAACTACCCAGAATAAGGTTTCTCCTTCATTAATATACGTTCCAATAATGTATCCTAAAATCAAAGTGAAGATTACTCCTCCAATGGTACCTTCCCACGTTTTTTTCGGAGAAATGCGCTCGAATAATTTATGCTTACCAAAGAGCCTTCCGCTGAAATAAGCAAAGGAATCATTAGTCCAAATCAACAAGAACATACCCACAACATGTGGCAGATAGGAAGTATTCCTCAAACTTAAGTCAATGCTTAAGTAGAATGGAATAACGACATAAACAATACCGAAAACCAATACGGAAATATTGATTAAAGGATGTTCCTTTTTCGCCCAAAGTTCATTCAAAATCAAAGTGAAAAATAAGGGGAAAAGAATGGTGATGACAATGATTGGAAGATTGGCTAGACTAAGTCCTATTAGGAGAACATAAATGAAACAGCCAATGAAAATACCGATTTCAGAACTCACTTCAACAACCGGATGATTTTTAAACAACCGGTAAAACTCGGCAAGTCCTATGACCATGAATACCGAGAAAACAGCCATCTGCGCATACGGATGCCAAAGAATAGAACCAATGACAACAGTGCCAAAGATTGCTCCAGTAATGCTTCTTAATGCTAAATTACCTAAAGGCATCGTTTAATCGTTTTTTCGCTTCGCTTTCAAACTCCGAAGTTACGTATATTTCAAAACTCCCGAAATCATTAAACATCGAATCCATTGTATTCCGTTCTTGAAATGGAATATCTAGGTCAGATAATATCAGCTTCGCTTGAACGAAGGAATATTGCTCACGTGACTTGAAAACGAGTACTCTTTCCAAACTACTTTGCCTCCGTTTCTACGCTCTCGCTCTGATCTCCGCTCTCGCTCTCGTTCTCACTCTGAACTTCGCTCTCGTTCTCATTCTCGCTCTGAACTTCGCTCTCGCTCTGATTCTCGCTCTGAACTTCGCTCTCGCTCTGATTCTCGCTCTGAACCTCCGTTTGCTCTACTAATTCATCGCTTTCCCACTGTCTTTTTCCAAAAATGCGCTCCAAGTCTTCCTTAAAGATAACTTCTGTGGTCAACAACTGTTCTGCTAACGCATTTAATTTATCTTGGTTATCAGTCAATACCTGCAATGCACGTTGGTATTGTCCTTCGATTAATTTTGAAACTTCTTCATCGATGATGCGCGCAGTGTCTTCAGAATAAGGCTTCGTGAAAGAATCACGTCCTTGAGAATCGTAGTAAGAAATGTTTCCTACACGTTCGTTTAATCCGTAAATAGAAACCATTGCATACGCTTGTTTGGTTACTTTTTCCAAATCACTTAATGCCCCAGTACTGATTTTTCCGAACGTTAATTGTTCGGCTGCACGTCCACCCAATGCTGAACACATTTGGTCTAATATCTGCTCCGTAGTTGTAATACTGCGCTCTTCTGGTAAATACCAAGCGGCTCCAAGTGATTGTCCACGGGGAACAATCGTTACTTTCACAAGTGGATGAGCATATTGGAGCATCCAAGAAATAGTAGCATGTCCAGCTTCGTGGAAGGCAATCGCTTTCTTCTCAACTTTCGTGATGATTTTGTTTTTCTTCTCGAGTCCACCGACAATGCGATCAACGGCATCTAAGAAATCTTGTTTCTCTACAAACTTCTTGTTGTGTCGAGCGGCAATTAACGCTGCTTCGTTACATAGATTAGCGATGTCCGCACCGGAGAATCCAGGTGTTTGTTTCGCTAGGAAGTCGATATCCAATCCTTCTACCAGTTTCAATGGCTTCAAGTGAACTTGGAATATTTCTTTACGTTCATTTAAATCGGGCATATCAACGTAAATCTGACGATCAAAACGCCCTGCACGCATCAAGGCCGCATCTAATACATCTGCACGGTTGGTTGCTGCAAGAATAATTACACCGGAGTTTGTTCCGAATCCATCCATCTCAGTCAACAACTGATTCAAGGTGTTTTCACGCTCATCATTGGAATTGAATCCATTGTTTTTTCCACGTGCACGTCCAATCGCATCAATCTCATCGATGAAGATAATGGAAGGTGCTTTTTCTTTTGCCTGACGGAATAAGTCACGTACTCTTGATGCTCCAACACCAACAAACATCTCTACGAAGTCTGAACCTGATAAAGAGAAGAAGGGAACTTTTGCCTCAC
>CALQBB020000003.1 GCA_943328715.2 Polynucleobacter meluiroseus
CTAAATCTGGCGGTTCAATGCCCAGCTCTTTTTCGATTTCGTATTGGTATTTTGGACGCTGAGGTCCTAATTTGCGGTAATAAAAGGCCAAAAACACTCCGATAATCATTCCACTGAGGTGTCCTTCCCAAGAGATGCGCTCCTTCGTTGGAAATATTCCCCAAATCATGGAGCCGTACAAAAAGACGATAAACAAGGCCAAGGCTTGCAAGGGCAAGTATTTTCTCAGTACTCCAGAAGTAAAAAGGAAAGCGGCCAAACTGTAAATCACTCCGCTCATGCCAATGTGGTGTGCGCCATTGTTCGCTCCAAAGACCCAAAGGAAAAGTCCGGTCAAAAACCAGCTAAACAAAAAGACTTTCAGCGCAATTTCTTTGTAGGAATAAAACAACAAGGTCATCAACAAGAAAGCAGGAACAGAATTATTCAAAATGTGTTTTACATCCGAATGTGCGTGAATCCAAGGCATAAAAAGGATTCCCTTCAAGCCAGAAAGCTGTTTTGGAACGACTCCGAGTCGATGAAAATCGTAGATAAAGAGAAAATCCGCCCAATAAATCAACCACATGATGAGCAACGCCACCAAAGCAGGTGGAATGGCATTTCTCAAATGAGATTCAAAGGGTGGCGTTTGTTGCATCGTCCACCAAATGTCAAAAGATATGCCTAGTTGAAAATACTGACAGACTGTCCTAAAAATAAAGGCCCTGTTTTTAACAATCCCTTATCTTTGTAACATGGAGGAAATTAAAAACAAGGTCAAGGAAAGCAGTCTCATTCAGATGGACTTGGCGGATTTCAAACCGAAAGAAAAAATCGTGGGTCTCGACTTAGCTGCACAGCTTTGGCAGGGATTGGTTTTGAAAGAAAAAGACTTTCGATCCTGGATTAAAACAGAAGTTTGGGAACAATTTGACGGTCAAGCTGTCTACATTCATTGTTCCGCGGATGCAATTGTTCCTACCTGGGCATACATGTTAGTGGCATCGGCGCTGCAAACACACGCTGCCTATGTTGTCGTTGGATCACAGCTAGAACTCGAAAAAGCGCTCATCCGAAGAAACATGGAACAACTTGATTTAGGTCCATTTCAAGACGGAAAAGTCATCATCAAAGGATGCAGTGACATTTCTTGTCCGGAATATGCCATGGCAACCCTTGTTCAAAAGTTACAAACAACGGTTCAGTCCATCATGTATGGCGAACCTTGTTCCACCGTTCCCATTTACAAACGCAAATAACATGAAAATAAAAGCTTGGTTAAACGCTGCACGGTTGCGCACATTGCCGCTTTCCGTTTCTGGAATCATCATGGGATCTGGACTCGCAGCTGCTTTAGGAAAATGGGATGGACTCATTTTTTCCTTGGCAATGCTTACCACCATCGGATTTCAAGTTGTTTCCAATTTCGCCAACGATTTAGGCGATAGTCAAAAAGGAACCGACAACGAAAACCGTGTTGGACCTAAACGCACCATACAAGCAGGATTAATTTCCCAAAAAGAAATGAAACGCGGCATTTTTCTGACCTCACTCCTATCCGCCTCCGCAGCGATTTCACTCATTGCCATCAGCGCGAAGAATTTAACCTCTCAGTCCATGTTTGTGTACTTAGTACTAGCCGGACTCTGCATTCTCGCTGCGATTACCTACACCGTTGGAAAAAATGCCTACGGTTACCGTGGACTCGGAGACCTGATGGTCTTTATTTTCTTCGGATTAGTGAGCGTACTCGGTGTTTTTCAGCTGTATGGACTCAGTTTTGAATGGTTGGTCTTGTTTCCAGCCATCACCATCGGACTTTGGAGTACTGCGGTTTTGAACTTGAACAACCTACGGGACATTGAAAACGACCGAAAATCAGCAAAAAAGACCATGATTGTCAAGTTAGGCTTCAAAAAAGGAAAAATCTACCATGCTTTTTTAATTGTTGGTGGCGCATTGACCATCTGGACAACCGTTTATTTCTTGGCCAGAATCTCGATGAATCCCTTCTTATTCCTGTCCTTGATTCCGAGCATTTTGTTGTTTATTCACTTGAAGAAAGTATTTTTAACCACCAATCCATCCAGCCTAGATTCAGAACTAAAGAAGGTCGCTTTGTTGACTTTTTTCACTTCCGTGATCTTTGCTATTGCATTGAATTATTAAATTTATTTCCAGGAGAAAATTGTCCTGTTTTGGTAGATTAATTTCCTTAAATTTGCATCACTTTTTAAAAGATATAGAACATGAATATTTTGGTTTGCATCAGTAAAGCTCCAGATACCACTTCTAAAATTGCGTTTACAAACAACAGTACGCAGTTCGATGAAAATGGAGTTCAATTTATTGTTAATCCTTACGATGAGTGGTATGCACTTGTTCGTGCACTTGAGTTAAAAGAAACGATTGGCGGAAATGTAACCATCGTTACTGTTGGAACAGCGACAGATGAAGCCATTATCCGTAAAGCGTTAGCGATTGGTGCGGACGAAGCCGTGCGTATCGATGCAGATCCAAAAGACGCCTATTTCGTTGCCATGCAGATTTCTTCTTACGCGAAAGCAAAAGGATTCGATTTAGTGATGACCGGAAAAGAAACCATCAATTACAACGGTTCTCAAGTGGGTGGAATGATTGCAGAAGCAATGGACCTTCCATTTGTTTCTTTGGCAACTAAATTAGATGCGAACGGAACGAAATTGACCTTGGAACGTGAAATCGTTGGAGGTGTTCAAGTTGTAGAAGTACAAACTCCCGCAGTAATCTCTTGTGCTAAAGGAATGGCAGAACAACGCATTCCAAACATGCGCGGAATCATGGCGGCTAGAACGAAACCGTTAACCGTTATTCCTGCTGAAGCAGTAGAAGATTTGACAAGCTATGCCACATATAGCATGCCGAATGCGAAGTCTTCCGTGAAGATGATCGATCCTTCGAACATGGATGAGCTTGTCGCTCTATTACACAATGAAGCTAAAGTAATTTAAGAAAAGACACATGGTACTCGTATATATCAATTCAACAACTGGATTATCCAAAGCAGCTTTGGAAACAGTGACTTACGGTAAAAAATTAAGTGGCGATGTGACAGTGATCACAAACGGTTCCGCTTCAAATGAGCAATTAGCTCAACTAGGTGAATACGGCGCGTCGAAAGTATTGGTTGACCGTTCTGTGGATGGAGAAGATCCACAACAACTCGCGCGTTTAGTAGCAGCTGTCGCAGATCAAGTTTCTGCTTCAACGGTTATTTTCTCACATGATATTTATGGAAAAGCTGTCGCTCCAAGACTTTCTGTTCGCATGAAAGCTGGATTGGTAGCTGGCGCAATCGCTATTCCGGAAGCAGATGGTTCTGTGAAAGTGAACGTATTCTCTGGAAAAGCAGTTGGATACGTGAAAGTAGCGAGCGCAAAACAAATTATTTCCTTGTTGCCAAACAGCATCCAACCTGAAAAAACAGGAAGCGCATGTTCCGTGGAAGAAACAAGTGGATTAGCTGGAGCATCAGCGATTAGCGTACTAGAAACGAAAAAACCAGAAGGAAATATTCCATTACCGGAAGCTGAATTAGTCGTTTCTGCAGGACGTGGATTGAAAGGTCCAGAGAACTGGGGAATGATCGAAGAATTGGCAACAGCACTTGGCGCAGCAACAGCTTGTTCTCGTCCAGTAGCAGACATCGGTTGGAGACCTCACCACGAACATGTGGGTCAAACAGGTGTTGCTATTCGTCCAAACTTATACATTGCCGTTGGAATCTCCGGAGCAATTCAACACCTTGCAGGTGTAAACGGTTCCAAAGTGATCGTTGTCGTGAATACGGACACCGAAGCACCATTCTTCAAAGCAGCAGATTACGGTGTAGTGGGTGATGCGTTTGAAGTGATTCCACGCTTAACGGAAGCAGTGAAACGTTTCAAAGCAACTCAACATTAATCCGTATCTTCGTTAGAAACAAGAGTTATGCAGAAAATCAAGTTGGAAATAACAGGAATTGAATATAGCCGAACGCAGTCCGGCTCTTACGTCCTGACCCTTCTTGAGGTCGCAGGGAAACGAAAATTACCCATCGTCATTGGCGGATTCGAGGCACAAGCAATTGCAGTGGAATTAGAGAAAATGGTTCCCTCTCGTCCCCTCACCCACGATTTATTCAAATCTTTTTGTAAATCCTTTGGGGTTAACGTAAAGGAAATACTCATCTATAAATTTTTCGAAGGCGTCTTCTATTCCAAATTGATTTGTGAAAAAGACGGGCAACAAACGGAAATCGATAGCCGAACATCCGATGCGATTGCCATTGGGGTTCGTTTTAATGCTCCTATTTACACCCTTGGAATCATTTTAGACGAAGTTGGCGGAGCTGAAAATGCTACCGACGACACATTTGACTTTGACGAGGATGAAGAAGAAGATAACGTTTTTGCAACAGAAGGAAACGAGTGGAAGGATGTCAGTGAAGATGAACTTTCTCATCAACTGTCGGAGGCGATTGACAATGAAGATTATGAACTAGCCTCTAAAATACGTGATGAAATCAAACGACGCGGTTAATACCTCCATTTCGACAATCAAGTACAAATTAACAGCGATGAGCTTCTTACAGTTCTTCGTCTGGGGAGCTTGGTTAACAACCATCGGGACCTATTGCACCGTTGGCAAAGGTTGGACCTTCGGACAATTCGGAGCGATTTTTTCTACTTTAGCCTTGTCTTCAATCCTCATGCCTTCCATCATCGGAATCATTGCCGATAAATGGATGCGCGCCGAACGCCTGTATGGCTTATTGCACATTTGCTACGGAAGCATTTTGTTGCTCATCCCAAACCTTACCTTCGTTCAAGAAAACGTTCCTTTCTTCTCAAACATGCCGGAGTACGATGTCCTATATTGGGTAATTTTCGCCGGAATGATTTGCTACATGCCAACCATTTCTTTGTCAAACTCCGTTTCCTACCGCATTCTAAACATGTTCAACGGGAACGTTGTCAAGGATTTTCCTTCCATTCGCGTTTGGGGAACTGTTGGCTTCATCGCTGCTATGTGGACCACAAACTTGACCGGAAGCAAAGACAATTCCATGCAGTTTGTGATTGCGGGTGTGAGCGCCATCCTACTTGGACTCTACGCCTTTACCCTACCTGCGTGTTCACCTGAAGGAAAAAGCGCTGAGAAAAAATCCTTGGTTTCCATGCTCGGACTTGATGCTTTTCGATTATTTGGTTCGTACAAAATGGCCTTGTTTTTCGTGTTTTCGATGTTACTTGGTGCGGCCTTGCAATTATCAAACATGTACGGCGATGCCTTTTTAAGTGGATTCCCTGCAGGATCAGTGGTAGAAAAATATTCAACCATCATCTACTCCATTTCACAGTTTTCGGAAACAGCATTCATTTTAACCATTCCATTCTTCTTGAAGAAATTCGGGATGAAAAACGTCATGTTATTCGCCTTGTTCGCTTGGGTCTTGCGCTACGGATTCTTTGCCTTCGGAATGGTGCCAATGGGCAGTGTCTTCATCGTGTTGTCGTGCATCGTTTACGGAATGGCCTTTGACTTCTTCTTGATTTCGGGGTCCATGTACATCGAAACAACGACCGATTCTCGCTTGCGTTCCAGTGCACAAGGATTGTTCATTATGATGACGAATGGCTTCGGTGCGTACTTTGGAACCATGATCAGCAGTTGGGTGATTGATCGCTACTTTACATTTTCAGACGGAACCATTAATTGGCATTTCACGTGGATCACCTTTGCGGGATATTGTTTGGTCGTAGCGGTGTTATTCGCAGTCTTGTTCAAACATGAACACCGTCCAGAGGAGATTAACTCCCCAACTCATTAAGAAACAAACTTGTATCCAACTCCACGAATGGAAAAGAAATGTCGCGGCGTCTTTGGATCCGCTTCGAATAACTTTCTAAAAACAAGTATGTAATTGTCAATCGTACGCGTTGTTGGAAATTGATCAGCTCCCCAAACTCGGTCCAAAATCTCATTTCTAGATATCACTTTTCCTTCTTTCTCGTGGAATAAAGTCAATAATTCCATTTCGCGCTTAGAAAATTGATGAACGGCTATTCCAGCCTCGTTTTGTACGCTGAAGGTGCTAAAATCAATGCGATAACCACCAATTTTCATGTAACTCTGTGTCTCCGCACTGACGAGTCCTTGGGTTAGAATCTGGACTTTCAACAACAATTCTTCGAGGTCAAAGGGTTTCGCCAAGTAATCATTCGCACCTAGTTTGAGTCCGGCAACGCGATCAGCGGTTGTCCCTTTTGCGGACAAAAACAAAATGGGCGTGGCATCATGTTTTCGGATTTCGCGGCAAATGTCGAATCCATTCACGTGTGGTAACATCACGTCCAAAATAATCAGGTCAAAATGAAAAGGTTTTGACAAAACATCTAATGCTTTTTGTCCGTCCATAAAACAGTGAACATGATAGCCCTCCATCTCCAGATTAAGGGAGATAAGCTCCACTAAACTTTGTTCATCTTCGACCAAACAAACACGCAACATACCTTTGAAAATTAAGAAAAAGTTCTATTTTTGAGGTGAAATTACAACAAACTATGAAACCATGAAAAAATTAGTACTATCCATGTTGGTTTTGGTGTTGTTGGTGAGTTCGAATGTATTCGGACAATCCAATATGTCAGCAATCAACAAATTTGAATTCTCCAAGAACATTCCCGTTCGATCTGTAGAAGCACCAGACCGTGCACAATTAGCAGAGGAAGACGCATTGAGAGACCGTCAAGGCTTGCTTTACCGAATCGCCGTGGCTCGATTAACAAATGTCAATACCGCAAACAGCGGAATCTGGTCTACCTTATCCAATGGTGACCGTCAATGGCAATTAATTGTCAATGCTCCAGGTGCAGAAGCGATTAGTTTCTTGTTTGAAACGTTTAAAATCTACGGTGGGACAACCTTGCGCATTCAGAACATGAAAGGACAAGACGTTCATCCAATCATGACCGCTGCTGACGTGCAAGAACATTTTCGTCAGAACGCAGCCTTGTGCTTCGGAGATAAATTAGTTTTGACCTTAACAGAACCTAAATACACAACTCCGTCCGTGATTGACATGGATCGCATCATGTACAATTACCGTTCAACTGGAAATCCAAGTGCTCAAAAAATCAATGAATCGGATGCATGTGAAGTAAACGTGAACTGTACACCTGTTGGAGATCCTTGGCAGGATGAAAAACGCGGTGTGGCTCGTTTATACGTTGTGGAAGGCGCACAAGCTGGATGGTGTTCAGGAACATTAATCAACAATACTGGTGCTGACTGTAAACCATACTTTTTAACAGCTCTTCACTGTGGAGTGAATGCGACAACCGCAAATATGACACAATGGAAGTTCTACTTTGGGTACGAAGCGCCAACTTGTACGAATCCAACAACGGCTGGATCATTGGCAAGTCATTTCATCACCGGATGTTTACGCATAGCAGATGCAGGTGACGGCGGAGGAAACTCTGGCTCGGACTTTTTACTCGTTAAAATGGGAACAGCAAGCAACGAAGCGAATGTCATTACGCAATTAAAATCAACTGCATTCAATGCATATTGGAATGGATGGAATGCGAACACAGCGGCAACTACGGGTGGAGCGAGTATTCATCATCCGGCTGGTGACATCAAGAAAATTTCCACTTTTACGGGAAACACGGTGAGTACACAATGGGGTTCCGCATCAGGTTCGCATTGGCGAGTAACATGGTCTTCCAATGCAAATGGATATGGAGTTACAGAGGGTGGTTCTTCGGGATCTCCATTATTTAACGGTTCACAAGGATACGTAATCGGAACACTGACAGGCGGTGGATCGTTCTGTACGTCACAAACGGCTCCGGACCAATATGGTAAAATGGCGTTTCACTGGACAAACAACGGAACAGCAACAAATCGTCAGTTGAAACCTTGGTTAGATCCAACAAACTCTGGTGTATTGCAATTAGCTGGTTCGAATGATCCATGTTCAGTGGTCGTTCCTACAGCTCCTGTGGCAAACTTTGTTGCAAATCAAACGAATGTAACACCGGCAACGACGGTTCAATTTACGGATTTAACAACAGGTCTTCCAACTTCATGGGCATGGACAGTTGCTCCAGCGACTGGATGGGCGTATGCAGCAGGAACAAGTGCTACAAGTCAAAACCCACAAATTACTTTCAATACGGTTGGACAATACACCATCACCTTGACTGCAACAAATGCACAAGGTTCGGATAGTGAAATCAAAAATAACTACATCGTTGTGGCCGCTTCAACAGGTCCGTGTACTGGATCATCAGCTACGTGTGATGAGTACATCAATACCGTTACCTTGAATACCATCAACAACACGACAAGTTGTTCAACTGGTGGATACGGCAATTACACAAGCATCACAACTTCCTTAGCTAAAGGAACGGCGTATGACTTGACCATTTTACCGGGAATCATTGGTCAAACGGCTCAAGCATACACAGACGACGAAGTTGCTGGGTGGATTGATTTCAACAATAATAATAGTTTCAGTGATCCAGGAGAGCAAGTTGCCTATGTACTTGTTGCCGCTGGATGGTCAAATGTGTTCAACTTTACCGTTCCAACATCTGCAACAGTCGGAACCGTTCGCATGCGTGTACGTGTTTCCTATTCTGTTGACGGTGCCATCGATCCATGTGGTCAAAGTACATACGGAGAAGTAGAAGACTACACAGTCAACATTACTGCGTCAAGTGGACTTACGGAAAATCCTTTGGATGCTATTTCTGTGTACCCGAATCCAACAGAAAACGAATTGTTCGTGGACATGCAAAACATTGAAACGGATGTAACTAGCATTGAAATCCTTGACCTAAGCGGAAAAGTACTTCAAGTTGTTCCAGCTAATCAAGGATCTATCATGAAAATGAATACAAGCAACCTTGCTCAAGGCATGTACCAAATCAGAATCCTCTCTGATGACTACGCCGTGACAAAACGCTTCGTGAAAAAATAAGAATCGAATTCATTCGTAGAAAAGGCTCCACTTGGAGCCTTTTTTTGTTTGTCTCAATTTTAAAGCGGAGTGAAATGTGACGCCTTGCTTTTTATTCCGCACTATTTTTGCGTAGTAATGATTTGAAATAAGCTGAACGAGTAGCTTTACAAGATGACGTCCCAGGGCTCCAAAATCGGACATGACGGCTTAAGTCCCAATAGATAAAGGACTAACGCGTTTCTAAAGTTCATTTCACCACAAAATAATGTGGCGATTTGCCATCCATAATCGACCGGCAAAACGCCTTAATCTTGCCTTAACATTTCCTTCATTTTGAGCTCAAATAGCTAACTTTGCCTTGAAATAAAAGGATTGAAGCGAATGGACAAGATTTCATATGTGGGAAATGCCGATGTGAATGCAATCGACTATCTGTACGAACAATATCGTCAGAACCCAGAGAATGTAGATAGTAGTTGGAGTAAATTCTTCGAAGGATTTGAATTTGCTCAAACAAATTTTGAGGAGAAAGGCGTCATACCTGAAAATTATGTCAAAGAGTTTAAGGTATTAAACCTCATCAAGGGCTACCGAACACGAGGACATCTTTTCACGAAGACAAATCCAGTTCGCGAACGTAGACAATATGCGCCAACTCTTGAAATCAGTAATTTCGGCTTAAGCGAAGCTGACTTAAATGTCGTTTTTCAAGCCGGAGAAGAAATCGGTATCGGTGCAGCAAAATTGAGTGACATCATCGCTCATTTGGAATTAACGTACTGTCAGTCCATCGGAATCGAGTACATCTACATGCGTGATCCAGACCGCATCGATTGGTTCCGCAACAAAATTGAATTAAACAATCGTCCATCTTTTGATAAAAACCGCAAGATTCAAATCTTCAAGAAACTCAATGAAGCATCGGGATTTGAAGCGTTTCTAGGTAAAAAGTTCGTTGGTCAAAAACGATTCTCCATCGAAGGTGGTGAAGCCTTAATTCCAGCCTTGGATACCCTTGTTCAAAAAGGATCAAGCCTAGGTGTGGAGTACTTCGTCATGGGTATGGCTCACCGTGGACGCTTAAATACCTTGACAAATATTTTCGAGAAACGTCCACGTGACATCTTCTCTGAATTCGAAGGAAAACAATTCGACTTTGAAGGATATTTTGATGGCGACGTGAAATACCACCAAGGATTTACGTCCCACGTGAAAATGAACGGCGACAAAGAAATTGGACTCACCCTCGCACCGAATCCATCTCACCTTGAGGCAGTAAATACGGTTGTGGAAGGAATCTCTCGTGCGAAAATCGATCAAGTATTCCACGACGAAAGCAAAGTATGTCCGGTGTTGATTCACGGAGATGCGGCAGTCGCTGGACAAGGTATCGTATACGAAACCATTCAGATGGCACAGCTAGATGGATACCGCGCAGGTGGAACTATACACATCGTTGTCAATAATCAAGTTGGATTCACCACAAACTACTTGGATGCACGTTCATCTACCTACTGTACCGATGTAGCGAAAACGACTTTGTGTCCTGTCTTCCACGTAAACGGAGACGACATCGAGGCGGTTGTTCAAACCATCGAAATCGCTATGGAATACAGACAACAATTCCACCGCGATATTTTTATTGACTTGCTTTGTTACCGTAAATACGGACACAACGAAGGTGACGAACCAAAATTCACGCAACCGAAGTTGTACAACATCATTGCAAAACACCCGAATCCGAAGGATATTTATTTGGAGCAACTCGAAAGAGAAGCGATTTTATCCAAAGATGAAGCGAAGAAAATCGAAGAAGAATACCAACAATTCTTGGAGGATGAATTCACTGCTTCTCGCAAGAATGAAAAAGCCTTGGTGTATGACTTCTTGAGTTTAACGTGGGATAAATACCGCCACGGAACTCAAAAGGACTTTGATGCTTCACCAAAAACTGGTTTAGACAAAAAGAAATTAATGGAACTTGGCGTTAAATTGTCCACGCTTCCAGAAGGAAAAAAATACTTCCGAAAAATTGCCAAAATCTTTGAAGATCGCTTGAATGCGTTCAAAGACGATAAATTAGACTGGGGTTCTGCCGAGATGCTTGCTTACGCAACTTTATTGACAGAAGGACATCCCGTTCGTATTTCCGGACAAGACGTTGAACGCGGGACATTCTCCCACCGTCACGCTGTCGTGAAAACAGAGGATACGGAAGAAGAAATCGAAACCTTGAACTTGCTTTCTGATAAACAAGCAAACTTCTCGATTTACAACTCCCTGTTATCGGAATATGGCGTTCTTGGATTTGAATACGGTTACTCCTTAGCTACTCCAAACTCGTTGACTATCTGGGAAGCACAATTTGGAGACTTCTTCAACGGAGCGCAAATCATGATCGACCAATTTATTTCTGCCGGAGAAGACAAATGGGCAACACAAAGTGGACTAGTGATGTTACTTCCTCACGGTTACGAAGGACAAGGTGCAGAACACTCATCGGGAAGAATGGAACGATTCTTACAGCAATGTGCTGATTTGAATATGCAAATCGTCAATACATCCACACCTGCGAACCACTTCCATTTGTTGAGAAGACAAATGAAAAGGGATTTCAGAAAACCGTTGGTTGTTTTCTCACCTAAAATGTTACTTCGTTATCCTGCTGCAACATCAAGTTTAGCAGAATTAGCAAGCGGTTCCTTCCAAGAAGTATTGGACGATCCGACAGCAACTGCAAAAACGGTGGACACAGTGGTACTTTGTAGCGGTAAATTCTACTACGAAATGAAAGTGAAAGCGGAAGAACTTGGCGTGAAAAACATGGCATTCGTTCGTGTGGAGCAACTTTACCCACTTCCTCAAATTCAAATTGATGCCATTTTGGCAAAATACAAGGCGAAAAATATCCTTTGGGCACAAGAAGAACCAGCGAATATGGGCGCATGGACACACATCGCGATGAGCATGCGTCACCTACCAATTCAAGGAATTTGTCGTTCCGCTTCTGCAGCTTCTGCCGAAGGATCAAAAAAATTACACGAAATGAGATTAGCGAAGTTGTTCAGTGACATCTTTGCCTTCGCAAAATAATACGAGCTTAAAAAAAGAAATTATGGCCATGCTAGAAATGAAAGTCCCGAGTCCGGGCGAATCAATATCAGAAGTAGAAATCGCAACTTGGTTGGTTGCTGACGGTGACTATGTTGAAAAAGACCAAGCAATTGCAGAGGTTGATTCCGACAAAGCAACACTCGAACTTCCAGCAGAAGAAAGCGGAATCATCACGCTTAAAGCAGCAGAAGGTGACGTGGTAAAAGTTGGTCAAGTGGTATGTCTTATTGACACATCTGCGGCGAAACCAGCAGGAAGCACAGCAGCAGCAGCAAAACCAGCGGAAGTAACTCCAGCAGCAGCTCCAGCTCCGGTAAAAGAAGAGAAAGCAGTAGCAGCTCCGAATCCAGATCCAATTAAATCGGATTCCTATGCAGCTGGTTCAGCTTCACCTGCAGCGTCGAAATTGATGAAAGAGAACAATGTTTCTGCGAATCAAGTGAAGGCAAGCGGTAAAGATGGACGCATCACGAAACAAGATGTCATCGAGGCAATGTCAGCCGGATTCTCGACAGATGCAGCGAAAGTTTGGGGCGGATCTCGCAACCAAAGCCGTGAAAAAATGTCGATGTTACGTCGTAAAATCGCAGAGCGCTTGGTTGCTGTGAAAAACGAAACAGCGATGTTGACGACCTTCAACGAAGTGGACATGAAACCAATCATGGACCTGCGTGCAAAATACAAAGATGCCTTTTCTAAACACCACGAAGTGAACCTAGGATTTATGTCCTTCTTCACGAAAGCGGTGACAGAAGCATTAAACTTATATCCATCTGTAAACGGACAAATCAGCGGAAACGAAATGATTTTCCACGATTACGCAGACATTGGGATCGCTGTTTCGTCTCCAAAAGGACTCATGGTTCC
>CALQBB020000004.1 GCA_943328715.2 Polynucleobacter meluiroseus
AGGTCCAGATATAAAAAATCCAAAAACATCATTGTATCCGGAATTATTCGGAGGGGCGAATTCTGGGTATTCATCAGAACCGAAAACATATTTAAAACGAACAGTATCCGCATACGGAATGAAATCAAATTCTAAGGTAGCCGAATTAAACGTTTGTGTCCCGCCGAGAACTTGATTCGTGAGTAAGGGAGAACCGGGAGCATTATTGTCCATTCCGGCATTCGATTGATTGTTTGGCCCTTGTGGACCGCTAGAAGTTGCTTGAACCGTTCCTGTTGTCATCACAATGCCTTGCGTGATACCAAGTGTTGTATTGTTTGCGGTAAATTGACCAATGGCCCCAGGACTGCCGTTGTACATCACATTTGAAACCGTTACACCACTACCTAGGAGAACATTTTGGACGAGTCCTTGAGGTGACAATGTGGAATTCGTAATCAGTTGACTCCATGTCGTTGTGTGCATCGCAAGTGCGACCAAAACCGTCAAAAAACTACTTTTCATCATTGTTGCCAAAGGTTAAACGTCTGAATGAAGAAATCGTTGTGAAAAAAGGATAATATTTTTCAAAAAAAAAGGATGCCGAAGCATCCTTTTCGAAATCTTAGATTTCATTACTTCGTTTCAAACAGCGATTTTAGCGAATACCATGCCAAGAAAGGGAAGAAATGCATCGGCATTGCATAACAATAAAAGATGTATTGATGAGCTTCTGTTGTTTCCCCTTTGAAGACGAAACCAAGTACCCCAATCAAACTTGCTGTGGTTAGTCCAGCGAATACTATTGCGAAAATAAATTCACCAAATTTAGGGATGAATTTAGTGAATAACCAATGTCCAATTGTTGCTAAACTGGTTCCGATTAAACAGGAAACAAAAATCGCCATTGTCGGAACATCTTTGGAATAATCCTCCACTAATTGGGTTTGAATCATATCACCATAAAGGTAAGATACTACTCCAGCAAGCAAGCCAGAGCTAAGAGCGAAGATGATTTTTTTTATCATAACTTATTATTTTTTCTGAACGGGTAAAGTTGCCGTAATTTTAAGGATATCGGCAACATCATTTCCTTTTTTTCCAACGTTGTATTCTGATCTGCTCACGTTAAATTTAGCGATGAAGGTCCCTTTGTTTCCTTTTTTAGAAAAGGTAAAGGGAATCGTCACCTCTTTTTTCACTCCATGCATTTCCAATTTCCCAATGGCTTTGAATCCAGATTCTGTTTTTTCAATCTTTGTTGATTCAAATTCAATATAGGGATACTTTTCCGCGTGGAACCATTCTTCTCCGCGTGCATGTTTGTTTTGCAAACCGTTTCCTGTGTTGATCGATTCTACCTTTAACTTGAAGTTCAACTTTGCTGTTGTCAAATTCGCCGCATCAAAGACGATTGTACCGCTGATATCATCAAACGTACCACTTACATCCGCATTTGAAAACGCAACCTTGTGTGTTTCCAAAATTTTCCATCCTTGTCCAAAACTAGACAAGGATAGAAATAATACGATGATAAAACTGAAACTTTTCATACTAAGCTTGGATTCAGAATTAGTTTTTAGAAACTTCTAAATCTGCGATTAAGTTCACTTCGTCTGATAAACCAGGACCAGCTTGACCTACTCCGAAATCTGAACGTTTCACAACACCTGTAATTTGTAATCCAGCAACATCATTACCAGCTCTGTTTTTAGCTGATCCTGTATGTGTACCTACTAGAGAAACCGCTTTCGTTACACCGTGCATCGTAAAATCACCAACGATTGTGTAGTTGTTTCCTTTTGCTTTTTTCACGGATGTGCTTTTAAACGTAAGCGTTGGGAATTTTTCTACATCAAAGAAATCTCCAGTTTTCAAGTGATTGTCTCGCATTTCAAGTCCTGTATTCACAGAGTTTGATTGAGCTGTCATTTCAATTGACGCTCCAACGAAATCTTCATTTGGTGTACTGATTTTTACATCAAAGTTCGAAAAATGACCACTAATGTTTGTGATTCCCATGTGAGTAATGGTAAATCCTAAACGAGAATGTGCTCCGTCTAATGACCAATTAGCTACTTCTAATGCTGTAAAAGAAAACAATGCAAATGCTGCAAATAACGATAAAACTACTTTTTTCATATTTTAAATTTTTTGTAAAACAATTAACTGAGGACAAAGTTCACCTTTTCTTGTGAATTTTCTCTTGACGTAGGTTAACAGATTGCTAATTGTTGATCTTACTCTTGAGGAAGTTGCAAAGCGCTTAATTTCTCGAAGGCATCTTTGATGTGACGTATCGGCTCAATCACCAAGCGTAGTTTGTCATTTTGTTGAACAAGTCTATATCCGCTCTGATGTTTCATGATGGCATTGAGCGTATAGGTAAACGCTTCCGTTTCGAAGAAGGTTGACTGAGGATTTGCAATAAAGTAGCCCACTAATTTTTCGGACTTGATGACCAATCGTTCCAAGCCTAATTTCTCCGCTAACCAGCGTAATTCAAAGGAAAACAAGAGTTCTTTCACTGCCTTCGGAAGTGGCCCAAAACGATCGACGAGTTCTTTTGAGAACTGATCTAATTCCATTTTATTTTTCAAACTGTCAAGCGCTTGGTAAAGGCTTAAACGTTCGGCAACATTGTTGACATAGTCATCTGGAATTCGGACTTCCATGTCTGTTTCGAAAATACAGTCTTGAACATAGGATGTCATGAATTGATCGGTATGACGGTCATCAAATAATTCTTTGAATTCACTTTCTTTCAATTCCTGCATCGCTTCATTGAGGATTTTTTGATACATCTCGAAGCCGATTTCCGAAATAAATCCACTTTGTTCTCCTCCTAGCATATTCCCAGCACCGCGAATGTCTAAATCCTTCATGGCAATGTTGAAACCTGATCCTAAATCAGAGAATTGTACCAAAGCCTCTAAGCGTTTTCTCGCTTCACTTGTGAGTACACTGTATTTAGGCGCAATCAAGTAACAGAATCCCTTTTTATTTGACCTACCTACCCTACCGCGCAATTGGTGTAAATCACTTAATCCAAATTTATTTGCGTCATTAATGATGATGGTATTTGCATTCGAAATATCAATCCCTGATTCAATGATCGTAGTAGCAATAAGGACATCGTATTTTCCATCGATAAAATCCATCATGATTTTTTCGAGTTGCTTTCCGTCCATCTGTCCGTGACCAATTCCGACACGCACACCTGGACACAATCTGGAAATCATGCCAGCAATTTCACGAATGTTCGACAAGCGATTATTGACAAAAAATACTTGTCCGCCGCGTGAAACCTCATATGCAATCGCATCTCTGATTGTTTCTTCCTGAAAGGTCACAATCTCGGTCAGTACTGGTTGTCGGTTTGGTGGTGGTGTATTGATGATACTCAAATCTCGTGCACCCATGAGTGAAAACTGCAAGGTTCTCGGAATCGGAGTTGCGGTTAACGTCAAGGTGTCAACCGTTGCGCGAATGGTCTTTAATTTATCCTTAACTGAAACGCCAAACTTCTGTTCCTCATCGATAATCATGAGTCCCAAATCTTTGAATTTCACACGGTCAGCGACAACGGCATGTGTTCCAATGAGGATATCGATTTTTCCTTCGGCCAGTTTCTTCAAAGTCTCAGTCACATCTTTTGCTGATTTAAAGCGGTTGATGTAATCTACGGTACATGGAAACGCCGAAAGTCGTTCTTTGAAGCTGCGGTAATGTTGCATCGACAAGATGGTCGTCGGTACTAAAACGGCTACTTGTTTTGAATCAGTTACCGCTTTGAAAGCTGCTCGAATAGCCACTTCCGTTTTACCGAAACCAACATCTCCACATATCAGGCGGTCCATTGGGGTTGATGCCTCCATGTCACGCTTAATGTCTTGCGTTGCTTTGTATTGATCTGGTGTATCTTCGAACATGAAGGAAGCTTCGAGTTCATTCTGCATGTAACTATCCGGAGCGAAAGCAAATCCAGGCTGACTCCTTCTAGTAGCGTATAATTTTATCAAATCAAAGGCAAGTTCTTTGATTTTCTTTTTCGTTTTGTTCTTTAAAGTGGCCCATGCCTGAGTTCCAAGCTTGTTCATTTTTGGAATGGAGCCATCCTTTCCTGTGAACTTAGAAATTCGATGTAGGGAATGGATTCCAACGTAAAGCACATCGCCGTCTTTATAAATTAGTCGAATCGCTTCTTGGGGTTTTCCGTTTACATCGATTGTTTCCAATCCGGAAAACTGTCCAACACCGTGATCTATATGGGTAACATAATCTCCTTTTTGGAGGTTGTAAATTTCTTTTAGGGTCAGTGCTTGTTTCGCCTGTCTAAATCCTTCTTTGAGTCTAAAACGGTGATAACGCTCGAAGATTTGATGATCGGTGTAACACACTAATTTTAACTCAGGTGAGATAAATCCCTCGTGTAGCGCAAAATGGATGGCCGTAAAACTAACGTCAGCTCCAATATCCTCAAAAATCTGGTAAAGGCGTTCGATTTGCCTTGGTTGATTTGAAAAAATCAAATTCTCAAAACGATTGGATTGTCGGGCAAGTAAATCTGTCTTGAGCAATTCGAAATTCTTATTGAAATTCGGCTGTGGGATAAAGTCGAATTCAAAGGTGCTTGTTGTCTTGTAATGGAAAACTGGACCCCATTCGACAATCTTGATGCGTTCTAAGCTTTTTTGAAGCTCAATGGACGATAAGTACAAGGAACTTGGCAATGTGTGACGAACAGTTTCATTTAGATTGCCGTAGATCTCTACAGAACGATCGTATTCTTTTCTTAGAATGCTTTCCATTCGTTCATATGAACTCATCCAACAACTCAGGTCTTGTCCGAGAAAAGTAAAAATATCTTCTTGTGATTCAATACTCAATTGTCCCTGAATATTTGGGATTACATTAAAAAACGCATGTGTATTTATAGATAATTGGGTCGCGGCGTCAAACGTCCGAATGGATTCCACTTCCTCACCGAAGAACTCAATTCGAAAAGGGAAATCATTTGCATAGGAAAACACGTCAACAATGCCACCACGAATCGAAAATTGTCCGGGTTCATAGACAAAGTCTACACGTTCGAATTCATACTCTAATAACAATTCATTGATGAAATCAATGCTGTAATTTTTTCCAAGTTCGACTCTCAGCGTATTCTTCACCAAGTTTTTTTGTGTCGGAACTTTTTCAAATAAGGCTTCGGGATAGGTGACGATCCAAGCATTTGCTCCGCCGGAAATCCGTTCGAGCACTTCTGCGCGTGTGACTACGTTAGCGTTATCCGTTTCTTCTAGTTGATAAGGAACTCGGTAAGAAGCTGGAAAAAATAATACCCGTTTATCGTCGGGATAAAGTCCTTCTAAGTCATTTAAAAAATAAGCGGCTTCTTCTTTGTCCTCAAGAATAAAAAGATGATTTCCAGGAACTTGTTGTGCTACACAAATGGATGTCAGAGACTTAGCTGAGCCAACAAGACCTTTCCATTGGACGCGCACGTTCCCCTGGCTTAAAAGGGAAGCCGTTTCGTCGATTTGCCTCAGTTTGGCAATGGATTTCAGGAGTTGTGCTTGGTCCATGAATAGCGCGAAATTAATCAATCTTATTTGATTGCTCACGCAGAAAGGCCAGGGATATTTTTGAAATTTTAAAGGACTTAAAAACCGAAGTGAAGGTAAACTGAGTAAAATTGGAAATTCATGTACCCAAATGAACGCAAGTGCGTTGTGGGTGTATACGGTTAGTGAAATAACAATTTGATGTGAATATCTAATAAGTCCTGTTCATTTTAACCTGTATTCATTTTTTACTTTTATCCGACGAAAACTAATAAAACAATATGAAAAAACAATTGAAATATCTATTTGTGATCTCATCGTTGATCTCGACAGGATTTATGTACGCTCAGGATCAAGCAGCTCCAGTTGCTACAACCGCAGCGGAAGAAACGGGTAAAATTGTGGAAGAAATTTCTGCACTTGAGTTCTTAATGAAAGGTGGATTCTTCTTAATTCCGATCGCGATTCTATTGTTTTACACTTCGTATGTAGCTGTGGAGCGTTATTTATACATCAAGCGCATGACAAAGCACAACAAGCACATGTTGTCTGAGATTAAAAACAACCTACAAAACGCAAACATCCAAGGAGCGATGGATACTTTATCACATGACCACACCGCATTTGGAAACGTGGTTCGTGAAGGTGTTCAATCAATGGGTAGACCGATTCCACAGATTGAGTCGAACATGGAAAAAGTGGCAAATATCGAAATTGGAAAAATGGAGAAAAACATTGGTCATTTGGGACTTATTGCTGGTATTGCACCGACTTTAGGATTCATCGGTACCATTTCCGGAGTAATTAAAATTTTCTACAGCATCTCCGTTACTGAAAACGTTTCCATCGGAAATATCTCTGGGGGATTGTATGAAAAAATGATCTCTTCTGGATCCGGATTGGTTGTTGGTATTATTGCCTTCACCGCTTACCACCTATTAAATGGAATGATTGATAACTATGCGTTAGCAATCCAACGAGTTAACTTAGAATTCATCAAATTGAATCGACCTAGCGATGGCAATAAAGCGTAATAGAAGGTTCCATGCGGAGGTAGCTACTTCTGCATTGAGCGACATCATGTTCTTCTTGTTGTTGTTCTTTTTGATTATTTCTACGCTTGCGAATCCGAACGTGATTAAAGTTCCGCTTCCACAAGCAAAGAATAATGAAAAAACGAACAAAGCACACGTTGCTTTATCGGTAGAAATCGATCCGGTGACGAACGCAAAAAGATACAGTGTGGATAACAAAGAGGTTCCCTATGATCAAATTGGGTCCGTTCTTGTCAAAGAAACCAAAAAGAAAGGCGATAGTACCGTTGTATTGCGCATTCCTTTTGATTCAAAGGTTCAAGAATTGGTTGACTTATTAGAGATTGGCATGGTGAATCAATTGAAGATGATTATTGCCACGAAAGAACATAGTTAGATTTAAGAAATCATTTCGTTTAAACGCAAAGAGCATGAGTGCATATATCGACATATTTGAAAAAGATTACATGGAATCTAGAAGTGAAGTCAAGCGATCCTTGGTTTACACCTCTATTTCCTTGTTGCTCCTTTTCATTTTACTGATAATTACACAATTCAACATTCTTCCTGCTATTCCTGAAGATGTTCCACCCTTAAAATCCGATGAAGTCATCGAATTATTTGAAATGGAACATGTGGAACTCATTTCGGATAATGGTGGAAGTCGCGGCGGTGGAACCTCATCGGATGCACCCATCGATCAGCCGCAAGATCAAACGGAACGTGTCGCAACGAGTCATTCTAGTGATTTCACAACAACTAGCGGACAATCAAATAATCACAATACAGACAACTCAAGCAATCCAACTTCTACAACGGTTCGAGGAACAAATTACTTCGGTACTGGAGGTAGCGGAGGTGGAACCGGTTCTGGAAATGGTCCATTTGGAGGTTCCGGCAGCGGACCAGAAGACGGAGTTGGTCCAGGAAAAGGTGGTGGAAGTGGGAAAGCACGTGTGCGTACTAACAACGTTTCCACACCTCAATATGACATCGATGTCGATTGCCGTGTAGGATTAAAATTGACGATTAACGCGGAAGGAATTGTGACAGACTGTCGAAGCATTAAATCCGTGACAACGTGTACGAATCAATCCATTGTTAATGATGTGATTCGACTGGTGAAACAGCAGGTACGTTTTAATAAAGATCCAGGATCTCCGCTTGTTCAAGCAGATTATACCATCAAACTTACTGCAAGATAAACTCGTTAGTTTTTAGCTAGAAGATCCATAGCCTTTTCCACCATTAATTTTGATCCCACGTAATATGGAATGCGTTGGTGCAATTTACTTGGTTGAATTTCCATGATGCGTTGCTCACCTGTCGTTGCTAGTCCGCCAGCTTGTTCAGCAATAAACGCCAATGGATTACATTCATATAACAGGCGTAATCTTCCTTCTGGAGCAGATGGAACCGCCGGATAGATGTAAATTCCACCTTTGATCATGTGACGGTGAAAATCGGCAACAAGAGATCCAATGTATCTTCCAGAATAAGGCTTACCGGTTTGATTTTCGTGGCTTTGACAGTAACGAACGTATGCTTTCAGTCCAGGTTCGAAATCGTTTAGATTTCCTTCATTAAGCGCATAAATTCGTCCGTTTTCAGGCATTTTCATGTCTGGATGCGAAAGGAAAAACTCTCCAATACTTGGATCCAGTGTAAATCCATTAACGCCGTTACCGGTTGTGTAAACAAGGATTGTGGATGAGCCGTAAAGAACATATCCCGCAGCTACTTGCGCTGTACCAGGCTGCAACATATCTTCTAGTGTTGCGGATGTTCCTTGTGGGGAAACACGTCGGTAAATAGAAAAGATGGTTCCAATAGAGACATTGACATCAATGTTGCTAGAGCCATCAAGTGGATCAAACAACACCACATATTTTCCGTTTTTTGAGTTCTCGGATTCAAAGGCAAGGTAATCATCGTTTTCTTCCGAAGCAATTCCACAAACCTCTCCCCCATTGGCAAAAGCTCGAATGAAGGCTTCATCTGCAACGACATCTAGTTTTTGTTGTTCCTCACCTTGAACATTTTGTCCTCCTTGGGCACCCAAAATATGTTCTACAAGTCCAGCCTTACGTACATCGTTGCTCACTATTTTAGAAGCGAGGACGATGTCGTTTAGTAATCTTGAAAGTTCACCTGTAGCATAAGGAAAGTGACTTTGATTCGTCACGATAAACTCGTGCAGCGTGATCAATCTCGACATAATTATATATTAAATAGAGAACATGCTACCATGCTCATTTCCAATTTGGATTGGGTTTACAATCAAGGTTGGGATAAGTGCATCATTGGTGATGATGTATTGCTCATAATTTGTCGTCAAAGCTGACAAGAAATTATTTCGATTAAGATTCATAATAGCAATTAGATCAGCGTCAACGCTTACGGCATATTTCACAACTTCTTTATCGAATCCACTTCTAGACACGATTGCTGAAGTCATTTCAATATTGCGATCCTTAAAGAATCCCTCGGAGAAAGTGATATTTGAAATCACTTGGTGACGTAAGTATTCATCCGTTTCATCCGGAGTAACTACGTGTACTTTCGAATTGAAGTACTTCGCAAGGTTAGCAACAATAGACAACTTTTGTTTGGTTTCTTTGTGTAAGTCCATTGGAACAACAATGGAATCATATCCCGTAGCTTTAACGGATTTTTCTTGCACAATGATAAAAGGTACTTGAGAACTTGTTACCACTTTTAGTGCGTGACTTCCAGTGATATGTTGCCATCCATGAGCACCATGTGTTCCCATGAAAATTAACTCAGCTTGGTGTTCAGCAGCAAAGGCCCCTATATCTTCAAAAATACTTCCTATGCGAACATTTGGCTGAAGATTTACTCCTTCACCTGCAAATTTCTCAATCACACTGTGTAATTGTGTCAATGCATCTTGAATCTGGTTTTCTTTTGAAACAACATGAAGAAGTTGAACAACTGCATTTAATGGTTTAGCAGTTGCAATGGCGTGTTGTAGTGCGATATCCGCAACCATCGTAAAATCATGAGGTACGATAAATGTTTTTTGTTGCATAGTTGTGTTTTTTACAAAATTAAGACAAAGTGACTAAAGAACGCTCTAGTTTTATTTTTATTTTTGTCGGGAGGGTATTTACTTTTCACGACTAAAATAGGATTATGCCAATTATCGGAAAACTTATCCGTAAAACGACCGCATTAAGCTTCAAGCGAAATGCAAAAAAGGGGATTGATTACCGTCATCAATTGGAAGCATTACGCGCGACGATTGAACGAGCAAAAAGCACAAAGTTTGGATTTGTCTACTCTTTCCACGCCATTTTGACTAAAACGGATGTCGTTTCTCAATACCAGAAAATGGTTCCTATTGTTGACTATGATGAATTCCATGAGAAATGGTTGAAAGATTCCATCGCTGGGGCTAAAGACCATACATGGAAAGGACGAATAAAATACTACGCATTATCATCTGGAACGACAGGTTCTCCGAGTAAGCGCATTCCCGTTACAACAGAAATGATTCGCTCATTTCAACGGGTGAGTTTACGTCAATTCTCTATTTTACACGAATTGAATTTACCCGAAGAATTTTATTCGGCAAGCATTTTAGCTGTTGGTGGTTCAACAAAACTTACGAAGAAAAGCACACATGTCGAAGGTGATTTAAGTGGGATCTTAAAAAAGCACACCTCCATCATTGCTGCGCCGTTTACCAAACCATCAAAAAAGATTACCAATTTAAAAAGTTGGAAAGAAAAATTGCCTTTGATGATTGAGCAGGCTCCTAAATGGAACATTGGCATCATTGCTGGGATTCCAAGTTGGTGCATCTTGTTAATGGAGGAAATTGTGAAGCATTACCAGCTGAATTCAATACATGACATCTGGCCAAATTTACATGTCTATGTTCATGGAGGGATTTATATGGAACCCTACCGTGAACGACTAGAGAAAATTTGTGCTCAAAAAGTAGAATTACTTGACACCTATTTAGCGAGTGAGGGATATTTTGGTTACCAAACAAGTCCGGATCGAAAAGGAATGAAATTGTTAATGAACAACGGGATATTTTTCGAGTTTGTTCCTTTTAATTCTGACTATTTCGATGAAAACGGAGAATTAATCAATCCAAACAAAGCATACACGATTAGTGAAGTAAAGGAAGGAATCGACTACGCATTGGTGATTACGACAAACGCTGGATTATGGCGCTACCTCATCGGTGACCTCGTTCGTTTTGTTGATTTAGAAGCACATGAGATCATTATTTCAGGAAGAATCAAACAGTTTTTAAGTTTGTGCGGCGAGCATTTATCGTTGGATAACATTAATCAAGCGCTCATGAAAGTGGCTCATTCGAAAGGGGTTACAATTTCGGAGTATACCTTATTTGCGGATGAAGATCAACAGCTTCACCACTGGTTTGTAGGTTCGGATGTTCCCGTTGATACAGCTATGATCATGGACGAAATAGACAAAGAACTTAGCCTGTTAAATGATGATTATGCTTACGTTCGAAACTACAATTTAGGGAAACCAACCCTAACGATTGTTCCTACTTCAACATTTTATGGGTACTTAGAGTCCTTAGGGAAATTAGGTGCTCAAAACAAAATGCCTCGCGTTTTAAATAAGACTCAAGCGGAAAAATGGTTAGCGTTTATTAATTCAAACGACTTCCTTTAAACACCGATTTTTTCATAAAGGTATAGGCAAAATTCACCTCAACTGAATGACGATACGCACTAGAGATTGGTCCGATGTCGTAATCATAAGACAGACCCAAGTCTACAGATCCGAAGGTTAACGCCAAATAGGGAGCCATTGTGCCTGTGGAACGGAAATAAAGACCAGCGACAACGGATTGAGAATTGACCATGTTCGTAATTTCCGAGTTTCCTCGTAATTTGGAGCGGTAGAATAATCCGAGTATGGTTTCCGCGTGTGGACCTTGAATAAATTGAATAATGCTTAGCTCCATGCTAGACTTATCATCAAATGCATATTTTGCTTGAGTATTAAAACAATATTTTCTAAACAAACGATCTGTATTCAAACTATTGTAATTCAATTTAGGACTATTCGCGTGAGCTATG
>CALQBB020000005.1 GCA_943328715.2 Polynucleobacter meluiroseus
CCCCATCTCAACGACCTTCTCTACTTTGATGAATTCCAATAGGTCTTTAGGCTTCACGCCGTCTTTATTCAGTTTTTTTATTTCTGCAACACGCTCTGGACTCAAGGCAATTGTTCCCATTTCACCCGGATAAGCGTACCAAATAATGCGTTTGAATACATCCGTTTTAATGTGAAAAGCATCACCTTTTTCAGTATGAAGTTTCGTGTCTGTTTTCGGAAAGGACTTGATAGCATCTAAATACATGTCTAATTCGTAGTTCAAACAACATTTTAACTTTCCGCATTGACCGGCAAGTTTCTGTGGATTTAACGATAATTGCTGGTAACGTGCTGCAGATGTCGATACTGATCTGAAATCTGTCAACCATGTTGAACAACACAATTCACGTCCACACGAACCAATCCCACCTAATCTGGAGGACTCTTGACGGCTTCCGATTTGACGCATTTCGATGCGCACTCTGAATTTATCCGCCATGTCCTTAATCAACTGACGGAAATCAACACGTCCCTCAGCTGTGTAATAAAATGTGGCTTTACTCAAGTCTCCCTGGTATTCCACATCGGATATTTTCATATCCAGTTTCAAGTTCATTGCTAGTACCCTAGACTGTGTCATAAGGTCTTTTTCCAGTGATCTTCCCTTAATCCATTTATCGATTTCTTCTTGATTGGCAATGCGCATGATTTTACGCGCTTCCATCGCCTTAAAGTTTGGTGCTTTTTTCTTGACCTGTACACGCGCTAATTCACCAACGACGGAAACAACTCCTACGTCATATCCAGGAGCAGTATCAACGATCACTAAATCGCCAATTTGTAAAGTTAAGTTAGCCGCATTTCGGTAAAATGCTTTTCGCGCATTTTTAAAACGAACCTCAACAATATCGTACGGGGCTTGTCCTGCTGGTAACGCAATATTCGCCAACCAGTCATACACTTCCAATTTATTACATCCTCCACTGCTGCAAGTACCATTGTTCTTACAACCTTTCGGTGTTCCACCGCCACTACTGCATGATGAGCAACCCATAATTTAATTTTAGGTAAAGTTAATCATTTCAGTGAAACGAATTATGCTTGATGGATGAATCGCATGGTTTGAAAACACATCTGCGTGAAAAGAATGCGCGCATTCGCATTGCGATCAATGTGATAATAAGCGTCATCAAATGTTTCGATGAATTCTCGAATGTTATTTCCGGAAATAAATGGCGCGAAATTTTTTAAAAATTGCTCCTCTTCACTGGAAATGCGCAGAAGTACATCACCCATGTAATTGGACAATAAGCTCTGACGAAACATGTGCAGTGCATATTGAATGAATAATTTTTGACGTTCCTTTCCTTCAGCTGCAAGTCCATCTGCCCACTGCATCATTCCCAACACATCTTTCTTGTACGAGGTGCGCATCAACTGAATGAAATGTTCTCGATAAACGCCTTTGTCGTCTGATGCATTTAAGAAATCACATGCTTGAATGAAATTCCCTTCGGAAAAGGCTGTTATGGACTCTGCTTGAGTTTTGTCTAAACGAAAACGAGCGCTTAATTCGTTCGTCAAATGTTCACTTTCTATTTTTGGAATGCGAATAAACTGTGTGCGTGATTGTATGGTCACTAAAAGTTTTGATGGATCCTCTGAAACCAATAAGAACAAAGTGTGCTTCGGTGGTTCCTCAAGGATTTTTAACAGTTTATTGGAACAGGTTGAATTCATCTCCTCCGGTAACCAAATCAACATAACCTTGTATCCGCCTTCGTATGATTTTAAGTTTAACTTTCGAATGATTTCAACACTTTCTTCGGTACTGATGATGGGTTTGCGCTCCTTGGAATCAATTCTTTTTGTCCAGGAGTATGCGTCGAAGTACGGTTCCTCTTTCAATTGTGTTCTCCAGTCAGCTAAAAAGGAATCAGAAACTTTGCTGATCGCCTGAACAACGGGATACACAAAATGAACATCAGGATGCTGTAAATCTTGTACTTTTAAACAAGAAGGACAAACACCGCAACTATCCGTATCTGATGGATTTTTGCAAAATAAATACTGAGTAAAAGCCAACGCGAGTGGGAGCCCACCATGTCCTAAGGAACCCATGAACAACTGCGCATGCGCAATTTTGCCCTGTTTGATCTCACGAATGAAATCCTTTTTTAATTCAGTTTGACCTATGACGTTTTTAAATTGCACCCTTCAAAATTAATGGAATTTGACCGATTTTAGTCCTCCAAGCCTTTAATTAGTAAAACGATTTCACCTTTTGGGGGATTTGCTTTAAAATAGGCAAGTTGTTCTTGAACGTTTCCGCGGTGGTACGTCTCAAAATGTTTGGTGATTTCTCGTGCGACAACAACTTGTCTTTCCGGGTCGAAAAACTCCATCATTTGCTCCAATGTTTTCACCAAACGATGCGGAGACTCATACAAAACCATGGTCCTTATTTCTTGTGCTAAAATTTTCAAACGTGTTTGACGTCCCTTTTTATGTGGAAGGAATCCTTCAAAAATGAACTTATCACATGGAAAACCGCTAGAAACCAAGGCAGGTACAAATGCGGTTGGACCAGGTAAACATTCTACATCGATTCCACGCTCAATACACGCACGCACCAATAAAAATCCGGGATCGGAAATACCGGGGGTTCCAGCATCCGAAACAAGTACGGTACAATTCTGCTGCTCGATGATGTCAATGCTTTTTTCTAAAAAGCGATGCTCATTGTGCGCATGGAAAGCAAGGACTTTCTTTGATATTTCGTAATGTTTTAAAAGCTTGTGTGTTACGCGTGTATCCTCGGCAAACAGTAAATCTGCTTCCTTCAAATAACGCAAACTTCGCAGGGTGATATCTTCGAGGTTACCAATAGGTGTGGGAACAAGTACGAGTCTTGGCATAGTTTAATATTATTAAGCAAAAACGGCGCGAACCACTTCTTCTATTTTTGCGCACGGAACAATTTGTATGTGCTTGTGTTTTTTTTCAATTCCTTTAGAGTAGGAGGATACAATGATTTTTTCGTAGCCCATTTTTTCTAATTCGGATAGACGCTGCTCCAAACGATTCACCGGACGCAGCTCACCAGATAAACCAATTTCCGCAGCAAATGAAACCGTTTTTGGAATGGCGATGTCTGCGTTAGAAGATAAAATCGCCATGGCAACCGCTAAATCGATAGCAGGATCATCGACTTTAATTCCACCGGCGATGTTCAAAAAGACATCTTTTGCCGCTAAACGAAAGCCACATCGTTTCTCTAAAACGGCCAACAACATGTTTAAACGTTTGACATCAAATCCCGTTGATGAACGCTGTGGAGTACCATAGGCCGCCGAACTCACTAAAGCTTGTACTTCGATTAAAATAGGACGTATTCCATCCACCATAGAAGCAACGGCCACACCGCTCAAGGAATCATTTCCTGAAACAAGTACTTCGGATGGATTCTCCACTGGAACAAGTCCATGTCCTTGCATGGAATAAATACCAAGTTCGTTTGTCGAACCAAAACGGTTTTTAATCGAACGAAGTAATCGGTATATATGGTGACGATCTCCTTCAAATTGAAGAACGGTGTCCACCATATGTTCAAGTACTTTTGGACCAGCAATCGTTCCGTCTTTAGTGATGTGACCAATAAGAAACACAGGAATATTTGTTTGCTTGGCAAAGCGCAATAAATTCGCGGTGCATTCCCTTACTTGAGCAACACTTCCAGGAGAACTTTCGATGGAATTCGTGTGCAGTGTTTGAATGGAATCGATGACTAATAACTGTGGCTGAACCTCGTTCGCTTGGATTAAAATTTGTTGAAGATTTGTTTCTGTTAACAAATAACATTGATCGTTCTCCAATCCGAGTCGCTCCGCACGCATGCGAATCTGTTGATCACTTTCCTCCCCGGATACATAGAGAACTTTTAATCGTTCCTTAATCGCCAGTTGCAGTAAAAGCGTTGACTTCCCAATTCCAGGATCACCACCTAATAGTGAAATGGAACCTAAAACGATTCCTCCACCCATAACACGATTTAATTCAAAATCTTGTAAAAAAATGCGATTTTCTTCACTATGCTCTACATCTTGAATCAACAAAGGCTTACTCGCTTTTGTGTCCTTCGAAAACGAAACAACATGTTTCGTTGTTTTTTCCAAAATCTCTTCAACGAAGGTATTCCACTCCTGACAAGAAGGACACTTCCCTAACCATTTCGGAGTTTCGTGACCACAATTTTGACAGAAAAAGGCTGATTTTGTTTTGGACATAAGTTAAAGATAAGGATTCGCATGCAAATGTAGGAACAAGTTCTCATTATTTTTTCGGCATCAAAAATATAGCTTGTTTATTCAATAACAGAGGGTTAATATCTAGTTCATTTTCAATTCAAAAAAATATTTTTAATAATTTAGTCAAGATTGATTTTTGGAAAAACAAAAAATTTAATTTTGCCTTATAATTATTCATCAAACTATGTCGAAGAGAAGAGCTATTATCAGTTACGATAAATTATCCATTGACCAGAAAAAACAAATTCTCAGGGATTATCCGGATGGGTACATCAACCATTTAACTACGATCAAAACACCAACTGGAGAAACCTTGGATGCGCTTATTTGGGAAACAGATGAAGTGATTTATCTGGTTAAAGTAAGTAAAATCATACCAAAGTTAAAGCCTGTTGCTGAGGTTGATGAAGATGATTTTGATGAGGTTTCAGATCTAAAAGATGATGAGGCGGAGGAAGATGAAGATGATGACTTCGATGATTCTTTTGATGATGATAAAACAGATGAAGACGAATCTGACGAAGAATAAATAGTCGCAGCTTAGTTTTTTCCTATTTTTGAGCTTAATATCAGATATGAAAGCTCAAGGCCCCCTTTTTTCTCAAATTCCACAATCTCCAACGATTGACAAAGTTGGGGTGGAAGAACGCGTTGCAAGATTCCAAACAAGAAGCATCAAGGGCCCAAGTAAAATGCAAGGACTTTCAAAGGTGCTTTCCATGATTGATTTAACAACCCTAGAAGGAAAAGATACGCCGAATAAAGTACGCCAAATGTGCTACAAAGCACAGCATTTACATGATTTTCATGAGGGATTACCAACCGTTGCTGCAGTGTGTGTATATCCAAGTATGGTTTCTGTAGCCAGAGAGGCGTTGAAGGATAGTCTGATTAAAATCGCTTCCGTTTCAACAGCTTTTCCATCCGGACAAGCTCCGTTTGAAGTAAAAAAAATGGACACCCAATTTGCCATTGATTCCGGCGCAGATGAAATCGATATGGTGATTTCGCGAGGTAAGTTTCTTGAAGGAAATCATTCGTTTGTGTTCGACGAAATTGCTGCCATCAAAGAAATTTGTGGAGCGAAACGCTTAAAAGTGATTTTGGAAACAGGTGAGTTGGCAACGCTTGATCAAGTGCGTCGAGCGAGTGATATTGCCATCCATGCAGGAGCAGATTTCATCAAAACGTCCACCGGAAAAATTCAACCGGCTGCAACCATGCAAGTGACCTACACGATGTTAATGGCCATTCGCGACCACTTTGATCGCACGGGAAAAATGGTTGGGATGAAACCCGCGGGTGGAATTTCCACCTCCAAGTTGGCACTACATAATTTAGTGATGGTCAATGAAATTCTGGGTGAAGCATGGTTAAGCAATGAATGGTTTCGCTTCGGTGCAAGTAGCCTCGCAAATGATGTGTTGATGCAATACATGAAACAAGTGACAGGTAAATATCAATCCGCTGATTATTTTACGATCGATTAATTATGACAGATTCAAACAATAAATGGGAATATGCGCCTTCGTTAGAAGGAACCTCACATGTTCAGCTAAAAGATAAATACGATCTTTTCATAGATGGGAAATGGGTGAAACCATCATCAGGACGCTATTTTGCTAGTGTGAATCCTGCCAATGAAGAAAAGTTGGCGGACATTGCTTGGGCTTCCGAATCTGATGTGGATTTGGCTGTCAAGGCGGCACGAAAAGCTTATACGGAAGTTTGGTCTAAAATGAAAGCCTCCGAACGTGCAAAATACATCTTTCGCATCGCAAGGCTCATGCAAGAACGCGCTCGAGAATTTGCGGTGATAGAAACCTTGGACGGTGGAAAGCCCATCCGCGAATCACGCGACATTGATGTTCCTCTGGCGTGTAATCATTTTTTCTATTATGCAGGTTGGGCCGATAAATTGCAGGATGCCTTCCCACATCGATCAGTCGCTTCGTTAGGCGTGGCCGGACAAATCATTCCGTGGAATTTCCCTTTGTTGATGGCTGCATGGAAAATTGCTCCAGCTCTCGCTGCCGGAAATACCGTGGTGTTGAAACCGGCAGAAACGACATCACTTACAGCGTTGAAACTAGCGGAAATCATTGAAGAATCTGGATTACCAGCCGGAGTGGTGAACATTGTTACCGGACATGGGGATACAGGAGCAGCGATTGTGAATCATTCGGACATCGATAAAATTGCATTTACAGGATCGACGGCTGTCGGTAAATTGATTCAAAAAGCGGTTGCCGGAACACAAAATAGAGTCAGCTTGGAACTCGGCGGTAAATCGGCAAATATCGTACTAGAGGACGCGCCAATTGATCAAGCAGTAGAAGGAATTGTGAATGGAATTTTCTTCAATCAAGGACACGTTTGCTGTGCCGGATCACGTTTATATGTACAAGAGTCCATTGCGGACGAACTTGTGCGCAAGCTGAAGCAACGCATGCAAAGTTTGTATGTAGGCAATCCACTCGACAAGAACACAGATATTGGCGCCATTAATTCCAAGGAACAACTGGAGACCATTGAGAAATATGTTTCCATTGGCATCAAGGAAGGAGCCGACATGTTTCAAGTAGCCTGTGAACTTCCTTCCAAAGGATTCTACTGTCGCCCAACGATTTTCACGAATGTCGCTCAATCAAGTATCATTGCGCAAGAAGAGATTTTTGGTCCTGTGTTAACTATTCAAACCTTCAGAACCATAGATGAGGTCATTCAAAAAGCAAACAATTCACCGTACGGCCTCGCTGCAGGTGTTTGGACGGACAAAGGTTCACGCATTTTTAACTTAACATCAAAACTTCGCGCTGGAGTCATTTGGGCAAATACATACAATAAATTCGATCCAGCTTCACCGTTCGGCGGTTACAAGGAAAGTGGCTTTGGCCGCGAAGGCGGACTCCACGGTCTCGAAGCGTATTTGAAGTAATTCCATTATTAGCACATTGGCAAATTAGCAAATTAGCACATTATCATGAACGTTTTAAAAACATACAAAATCTACATCGGCGGACAATTTCCAAGAACGGAATCAGGACGATCCTACCTTGTAAAAGACGCAAACGGAAATCCAATCGCAAATGTTTGTCAGTCATCGAAAAAGGACATCCGCAACGCTGTTCAAGCTGCCCGAAAAGCATTTGGATCATGGTCCGAGCGCAGTGCATTTAATCGAGGTCAAATACTGTATCGCATTGCGGAAATGTTAGAAGGACGCAAAATGCAATTCATTGAGGAATTAACACAGCAGGGGCAAAGTCTTGAATCGGCAACGAACGAAATCGAAATATGCATCGATAGAATCGTTTATTATGCTGGATGGTGCGATAAATACCAGCAAATTTTGAGCTCGGTAAATCCGGTCAATTCTTCACATTTCAATTTTTCCATGGCTGAATCGACAGGAGTCGTTGGGATATTAGCAGAACAAAACACTGGATTGTTAGGAATCATTTCTCAATTATTACCAGTCATCGCAGGAGGAAACACGGCGGTACTCATTGCATCAGAACAGTTGCCACTTTGCGCCATAACCTTTGCTGAAGTATTGGAAACGTCAGATGTACCCGCTGGAGTTGTAAACATCCTCACAGGATCTCCAGAAGAAATGCTTCCAACATTAGCAGAACACATGGATGTCAATGCGATTTTCTTGTCCAATGTGGATAAAGAAATGGAGAAAAGCACACAGCTTTCCGCGGTTGACAACTTAAAACGTGTCATCGTAAAAAATGACGACTGGACTCAAGAAAACGCGCAGGGAATTAACTACATATCAAGTTTTCAAGAAATCAAAACAACCTGGCATCCAATTGAACAAATAGGTGGTGCAACAAATTCATATTAATTTTAATTATTGTGATGTGTTAAAGAATATTATGTAATTTTAGGTAAACTTTAAAACAATTACTTATGAAAAAGATTTTACTTGTAGCAGCTTCCATTCTATTTTTGGTTGCTTCGTGTACCGTTGAAAAAAGAGTGTACAGAAATGGATTTAACGTTCAGTGGCATGCCATGAATGGACATTCAAAAAAGGACAAAAACATGGAAATTTCTTCAGTAGAAGAAGTGGAAACGGTTGCCAAAGTTGTTATTTCTCCAAAGGATAATAGCAAAACAGCTAGTGTATATGAAATGCCAACTCAAGAAGTAATCACTGTTGCGCAGAATGACGAAGCATCTATTCAATCAAGCTCTATCGCGACAACAGCACCAGTTGTTAACGTGAAAGGAATGGCTGATCAAACAATTGCTATCAATCAAAATATCAAAGAAGCGAAACAAATTTCTAAACAAGAAATCAAAGCACTGAAAAAATCGGTGAAATCACAAAAGAAAAGTGATGACGTTCCAGTTGGATTGTTGTATGTTTTGTGTTTTTTCTTTCCTTTTGTAGCGGTAGGTCTTGTTACCGACTGGGATATTAAAGCGGTTTTAATAAATATCTTGTTAACTGCTCTTTGTGGTATACCTGGTATTATTCATGCATTTATCGTTGTTAGTAAAAACACGTAATCCTTGAAATACATTGTTTTTAGCGGGTTAATAATCATGCCAATCGTGCTGTGGTTATTGCCCGCTTCTTTTTTTGATAAAGGTCAATCTCTCTGTTTATCAGTTCTACTTTTAAACAAAGAATGTTACGGATGCGGAATCACTAGAGCAATCCAACATTTCATTCATTTTGATTTCCAAACAGCATGGAATTACAATAAATTGGTAGTAATCGTTGCCCCAATTTTGTTTTTTGTTTGGCTGAAATGGGTAAAAGAATCATGGTTAAAGATAAAACAGAACCAAAAATTGTCATAAAAGAAAATAAGTTTTTGTTCCAATGAACTTAAATTTCTGCTCAAAAACCTCAAAGACCGAAATATTCAATATTTTTTTAAATCTTCAAATCATGAAAAAAATCATTTTAAGCTTATTTGTTTTAGTTGCACTTACTTCTTGCATGGTAACTAAAACCCCTGTTGGCTCTTATTTAGAAACACCAGGGAAAGAAGTAACTTTCGACAAAGGAAAACAATTCTGGGTATTTTGGGGCTTAATTCCAGTAGGAAGAACTCATGTGAATACTCCAAGTAATGGAAATTGTCAAGTAGTCACAAAGTATAAATTTAGTGATGTACTTATCACGGGTTTAACAGGAGGAATCGTTTCAAGCTACTCAATCAAAGTAGAAGTGAAACAAGAAAAATAATGAAAGAGGCTTCGGCCTCTTTTTTTTGCTAAAATAATTCAACAAGTTCCTTCCACTCCTGCATGGCAGAATGTATGATGTTATCAGTCCCCATTTCATATCGACCGATTTCATAGTCTCCGTTCGAATTAGGTTTAAGTACATTCATGCGATGGAAGAAATCGATGGACAATTGTCCACCAGCATCCTTCACGAAGTGATTGATTTTATCCATTGAACATCCGGAAGCTTTCACGGCATTTTCATTGGCAACAATCACAATTGCTGCTTCGTGTAAAACGAATCCAACTGCATCTAGTGATTTCCCATGAGTTTGCCACGACGAGACAAACTGTGTCAAGGATTCATTCAACCATGAAATTTCCGTGGCTGACATTTTTCGGTCTCCAACAAATACCCATAATCGAGCATCTTTGGGAAAGTGTGCGGGAATGTTATAAGTCTGCTGCATGCGCAATTAATTCGGCAACGTCCATCACTTTTACAGCTCCTTCTTTTTCGAAGTTTTTTACGCCGTCAGTCATCATCGTATTGCAAAACGGACAACCAGTCGCGATGATCTCTGCTTGTGTCTCTAACGCGTCCTCTGTGCGCTCTACATTGATTTCCTTATTGCCTTTCTCTGCTTCTTTAAACATTTGCGCGCCTCCAGCTCCACAACAGAGTCCTTTGGTTTTGCAACGTTTCATTTCAACTAATTCGGCATCCAATTTTTCAATCAAGGATCGTGGTGCTTCGTATACATCGTTCGCTCGTCCCAAATAACATGGATCGTGGAAGGTGATTTTCTTTCCCTTGAAGGTTTCCCCGCCTTCTAAAGCAAGTTTCCCGGTATTGATCAAATCTTGAATCAATTGGGTATGGTGAATCACTTCATAGTTTCCGCCAAGTTCTGGGTATTCGTTTTTCAGGGTATTAAAACAATGTGGACAAGCCGTCACTATTTTCTTTACTTCGTATGCGTTCATGACCTCGATGTTCATCATGGCCTGCATTTGAAACGTAAACTCGTTTCCTGCGCGTTTAGCTGGGTCTCCAGAACAACTTTCTTCCGTTCCAAGTACAGCGAAATCAACTTGACATTTATTCAAGATTTTCACAATTGCCTTGGTGATTTTTTTAGCACGGTCATCAAAACTTCCAGCACAACCAACCCAAAATAAAATATCAGGTGATTCGCCATTTGCCATTTTCTCGGCCATTGTAGGAACTCTCATAGTAAGTATTTTTGCTTAATTAGCTGCTTGTCTTAATCTTCGTTTGCCCAATTTAAACGCTCTGTTTGCGCAAATTGCCATGGTGCACCGTTGTTCTCAATGTTCGTTAACATTCCTGTCAATTCACTTGGTACCTTCGATTCTTCCATCACTAAATAGCGACGTAAATCAACGATAATGGATAATGGATCAATGTTCACTGGACATTCTTGCACACACGCATTACAACTGGTACATGCCCAAAGTTCTTCTTCTGTTATATAATCTCCAATTAAACTCTTACCGTCATCGTATCCTTTTCCATGTTTGCGGTAGTTTTCTCCCACTTCCACCAAACGGTCTCTGGTGTCCATCATGATTTTACGGGGAGACAAAAGTTTACCGGTTACATTTGCGGGACAAGAAGAGGAACAGCGTCCACATTCGGTACATGTGTAGGCATCGAGTAAGTTTTTCCAAGTCAAATCAGTGACATCCTTCGCACCAAAACGCTTCGGTGTTTCTTCTGGATTCGCGGGCGCAGCATAGGGATCGGCATTTGGATCCAACATTAACTTCACTTCATTCGTAACGGATTCCATGTTGGTGAACTTTCCTTTTTGCTCCAAGTTGGAGTAATACGTATTCGGGAAAGCCAACAAAACGTGAAAATGTTTGGAATAGGGCAGGTAGTTCAAAAACGCAAAGACCATCAAAATGTGGCCCCACCATCCAATGCGTTCAATGATCTGAAGTGCATCGATGCTTAAGTTTTGGAAGAACAATGGACCCATCCATGAGGAAATAGCAAAATCATAATGACCTTTCGCAAATTCGACGTGAGATCCTCCACGGCTATACAATACTTCATCTGCACCGTTCATGCTGAAAATACAGCAAATCAACA
>CALQBB020000006.1 GCA_943328715.2 Polynucleobacter meluiroseus
AATTTAATTGACCAACTAATCCTCCTCAAAGGATCAAGAGGAATTGCCTTAGAAAAGTTAATCGATTTATTCTAGGAACCGTACATCATTAGGAATGATTTTAAGAAGGGATCGAGGCCACCGTCCATCACTGCATCCACATCACTCGTTTCCGTTCCGGTGCGCACGTCTTTCACCAACTTGTATGGTTGCATCACATAGTTTCGGATTTGACTCCCCCACTCTATTTTCTTCTTGCCTGCTTCAATTTCACTACGTTTCTCCATTCGTTCACGCAACTCTAACTCGTATAATTGAGAACGCAATAATTGCATTGCTTTTTCTTTGTTCGCTAATTGTGACCTGGACTCAGAATTTTCAATGATAATTCCAGATGGAGCATGTCGCAATCGAACTGCGGTTTCGACCTTATTCACGTTTTGTCCACCAGCACCGCCAGATCTAAATGTTTCGAAGGATACATCTGCTGGATTAATGTGTATAGTTATATTGTCGTCAACTAATGGATATACGTATACCGAAACAAAAGAAGTATGACGTTTCGCGTTCGAGTCAAACGGGGAAATACGCACCAAACGATGAACTCCGTTTTCTCCTTTCAAATATCCAAACGCAAATTCACCTTCTAGTTCTATTGTAACCGTTTTGACACCGGCAACATCTCCTTCTTGGAAATTTAATTCGGTGATTTTATATCCTTTCTTTTGTCCCCACATGAGGTACATGCGCATCAGCATGGATGCCCAATCACAGCTTTCCGTTCCACCAGCCCCTGCTGTTATTTGAAGAACCGCACTTAAGGCATCTTCTTCACCTGAAAGCATGTTTTTCAGTTCTAATTCTTCAATTTCCGTTACGATAACTTGAAATTGTTCGTCCAATTCAGCTTCGGTTGACATTCCTTCTTTGACGAATTCCATGACCACTTCTAAATCAGATACGGCAGATTGAACACGATCAAAGGTATTTACCCAAAACTTTAATCCACGAATGGATTTCATTTGAATTTCTGCTTTCTTTGGGTCATCCCAAAAAGAAGGGTCTTGCGTTTTCAGCTCTTCCTCTCTCATTTGCATTCTCTTCTCTTCGATTTTCAAGTAATTTTGAATGCCTTCAACGCGCTTCAATAAGTCTTTATACTGATCAATAGTCATGGTGCAAAGGTAATTATAAAGTCTTTCCCAAAGGCTTGAAACAAATGAACAAAATTGCTACATTTGTAAAAATCAAAATTGACATGAATATTCCAGCAGAATTAAAGTACACAAAAGACCATGAATGGGTAAAAATCGACGGAGATGTTGCCATTGTAGGGATTACAGAATTTGCACAAAGCGAATTAGGTGATATCGTATATGTTGAAATCGAAACAATCGGTGAAACACTTGACCAAGAAGAAGTTTTTGGAAGTGTTGAAGCAGTAAAAACTGTTTCTGATTTATTTATGCCTGTAAGTGGTGAGATTCTTGAGTTCAATGAAGCATTGGAAGGGAATCCAGAATTAGTAAATTCGGATCCTTACGGTGAAGGTTGGATGATCAAAGTAAAATTAACAGACGCATCGCAGTATGATCAATTACTAGATGCTGCTGCATACGAAGGCTTGATTCATTAATCAAGAATCAAACAAGAAACTAAAAACCGCTCAAAAGGCGGTTTTTTTATGGCCAACATGTTTTGCACACAGTGGATTCAACTAGATTCTCTCGTTTGTCCTCCAGTTGATAAAAGAAATCAATCTTCGTTATTTTCTCCAATTCATCAATGGATAAAGCAAAGTCCATTAAAGGTAGTTTTGAACCTTCATTTGGTAAAAGAAAGGCAATTGCTTTTGAATTAGCTCCTTTGAGGTCAACAATTGCTTTAAAATAGTATTTTGGCACACTTACTTTGTTTATTCCAATACGTTGGAGATCCGAGCTTAACACTGGACCAGTAACAATTAAGATCGAATCAAGTTTTACTGCCCAATCGCGCACTTCCTCCTCCAACTTTTTCCAAATACCTCGGTTAAACGAGGGTGCTTGTGGACTCATATTACTGTAATAGAATGATTCCTCCATGCTTTGAACTGACCAACGCATGTCCGCTGCTGGTGCTAAATGTCCACGGTCATAACCACTTTTCGCATAATCAACATCAGAAGCAGTACCGGTGTTAACAAGTGGATCTTCTTTAAAGTTATCTGATCGTTCCAAAACGCCCATTGCTTCTGATTTTGTGAGGCAATACGCAATCCACTTCGCTTGTTCATGCGTTTCATCGTATACGAATCCGTAGGCTAGGTGATGGAGATAGGATTCACCTTCCATAATACGTGGTGTTTCTATGGGAAGGTGCGGAGAAGTAGAAAGGTTCAAATAGAACCCATAGGACACAAAAAAAGCCAGTATCATCCGAATCAACGTCGATACTGGCTTACATTGTTTAAATCGCATCTTACGCGTCGATTTTAGCGTATTTCGCGTTTTTCTCGATGAATTCTCTACGAGGTGGAACATCATCCCCCATTAACATGGAGAAAATCTGATCACATTCTGCAGCATTATCGATGGTAACTTGACGAAGCGTTCTACTTTCAGGATTCATTGTCGTTTCCCAAAGTTGTTCTGCGTTCATCTCTCCAAGTCCTTTGTAACGTTGAACGTTCACAGAAGATTCTGAACCACCACCTTTTAAATCGGTAATCAAACGATCGCGTTGGTCTTCATTCCACGCATATTCTGATTTCGTGCCTTTTTTCACTTGATACAATGGAGGAGTTGCGATATAGATGTATCCATTTTCGATCAACTCTTTCATGTAACGGAAGAAGAACGTTAAAATTAAGGTTTCAATGTGGGAACCGTCGACATCGGCATCACACATGATGATGATTTTATGGTAACGAAGTTTTTCTAAGTTTAATGCTTTTGAATCTTCTTCTGTTCCAATTCGAACACCTAAAGCTGTGTAAATATTTTTAATCTCCTCATTCTCGAAGATTTTATATTGCATTGCTTTCTCTACGTTAAGGATTTTACCGCGTAAAGGCATAATTGCTTGGAAATGACGATCACGACCTTGTTTTGCCGTACCACCCGCCGAATCTCCCTCGACAAAGTAGATCTCACAAGCAGCAGGATCTTTCTCCGAACAGTCAGCTAATTTACCTGGAAGTCCAGATCCGGAAAGAACGTTTTTACGTTGAACCATCTCACGTGCTTTTCTAGCAGCATGTCTCGCTCTTGCTGCAAGAATAACTTTTTCAACGATTAATCTTGCTTCCGCAGGATGTTCCTCCAAGTAAGCAGATAACATTTCAGAAACAGCCTGACTAACAGGTGCAGTTACTTCGCGGTTACCCAATTTGGTTTTTGTTTGTCCTTCGAATTGTGGCTCTTGCACTTTCACAGATACAACAGCAGTTAATCCTTCACGGAAATCATCGCCATCGATTTCAATTTTTTCTTTCGCCAACATTCCTGAGTCCGTCGCGTATTTCTTCAAGGTATTTGTCAGACCTCTGCGGAAACCAGATAAGTGCGTTCCACCTTCATGCGTATTGATGTTATTCACATACGCCTGAATGTTCTCCGTATAGGATGTATTGTAAGTTAAAGCTACTTCAACTGGAATGTTTTCACGTTCACCTTCAAAGTATATCACGTCAGAAATCAAAGCCTCACGGTTTCGATCCAAGTACTGAGCGAATTCTCTTAGTCCACCTTCAGAATGATACATGGTGGTTGGATGATTTCCTTCGTCATCAGTGACACGGTTATCTGTCAATGAAATGGTAATTCCCTTATTTAAAAAGGCTAACTCACGCATTCTTGCGGCGATGGTGTCAAAATTGTACTCTGTAGAATCGAAAATACTTCCATCTGGTTTAAACGTGACTTCCGTCCCAGTTTCTGTTGATTCACCTACAACTTTAACATCGTACAATGGTTTACCAATGGAATATTCTTGTTGGAATATTTTTCCTTCTCGACGAACTGTAGCTTTCAATGCTATAGAGAGGGCATTCACACAAGAAACACCAACTCCATGGAGTCCACCAGAAACCTTGTACGTATCCTTATCGAATTTACCTCCAGCGTGAAGAACCGTCATAACAACCTCCAAAGCAGATTTTTTCTCCTTGGTGTGCATAGCAGTTGGAATACCACGTCCGTTATCTACTACAGTTATTGAATTATCTGTGTTGATGAATACATCAATTTTATCACAATGTCCTGCGAGCGCTTCGTCAATTGAGTTATCAACCACCTCATAAACCAAATGGTGTAATCCCTTCACTCCTACATCTCCAATGTACATTGCCGGACGCTTACGCACCGCTTCAAGTCCTTCTAATACCTGAATATTATCAGCAGAATAATTATCCCTTCTTTCTTCTTCAGCCATATCTAATTTAATTTCGTTTTATCACTTTTTTCAAGTCAAACAAAAATAAGAAAAAGCAAGGCTTTTAGAAGGGATTTAAGTGGCTTGAGGAGCCTAACTTATCAACAAAATTTCAACGATTTGAACTATTTTTCAATCCATGAAGTAATGGACTCATCGTCCGGTTGAATTCTTGGTGAAATGACTTTCGCTAGGTGTCCGTTTTCGTCAATTAAATACTTTTGAAAATTCCATTCCACCTTATTATCCTCCAATCCATTTTTTGATTTTTCTGTCAAGAAATGATAAACTGGATGCATGTCGTTTCCTTTCACCGAGATTTTTGACATCATTGGAAAACTCACTCCATAATTCATTTTACAGAAACTTTCAATTTCTTCGTTCGATCCTGGCTCCTGAGACATAAAGTCATTTGCAGGAAAGCCAACGATTAAAAAGTTTTTTCCTTTATACTTTTCATAAAGCGCTTCTAACTTTTCATATTGAGGAGTCAAGCCACATTTGGATGCCGTATTCACAATCATGATCTTCTTGCCTTTTAACTGAGCAAAATCAAACGTATCACCATGGATATCTTTTACCTTAAATTGGTAAACATCTTGTTTTTCCGCAGTAATCATCAGACTTAAAATTGAAATGAATAAAAATAGTGTTTTCATACTTGTTTTCTTTTTGAAACATTCAGAATCGAAGATAGTTCGAATTTGTGGAACATTTTTTGAAATATTACGAATAAAAGAGAATGAAACGTTTCCTCCTACTTCTTTTCATTTTGATTTCGATATCGTCTAACGGTCAAAAGTTATCCGGAACGTGGCAGGGCGCTTGTTCAACAACGGACGCATCCAACCCAATACTTGCTTCTTCAACATGGATCTACCTTGATATGTCCATTGTAAAAGGAATGATTGACGGAAAAATGAGGCATGAAAATAGCGTAGGTCAATACTACATTTATGAAATTGTTGGAAAAGTACTCGAAAACGGACACTTAGAAATCAAAGAAACAAGACTAGGTGTTAAATCAAAAAATGCTGTTCCAATTGAAAAACAACAGTTTGATTTTGAATACGATGCTAAAAAGGGATATTTACTTGGTAAAAGCAACGACGGAAAGTACACGTTAACGCTCTATCGAGCAACCTTCAATATTTCAGAAAATACACCTAACATTTTGCCCATCAATCAATTGGAAAAATTCCAACAAGAACTCGAGGATGGACTGTCCTCTCCAGAAAAACGATTAGAAGAACTACGCGCCTTTAAATTTGAGCCTATTTATTTCGAGTACGACAAGGATAACATTCAGGAGCAATACGAAGCGTATCTCATCGAAATGATTCGCATGGTGAAGAGTCATTCAGATTTGCGTATTTTGATTACAGGGCACACTGACTCTGATGGTTCAGATGCATACAACATTGACTTATCCAAACGAAGAGCAGCGGCACTTGTTCGCTTTTTCGAAAAGAACGGACTAGCAAAGTCACGCGTGGAAATAGATTTCAAAGGTGAAAAAGAACCTGTCGATCGAAATGACACCGATACCGGCAAACAAAAGAACCGCAGGGTTGATTTTCGCTTTATTTAATTCATCCTTTTAAGGATGCGAGCTTCTCTTCCAACAATTGAATTTTACCTAGCGCATCCGCTTCTTTCTTGCGTTCTAATTCCAAGACTTGCGCAGGAGCTCCAGCAACAAAACGTTCGTTAGATAATTTTCCTTGCACGCTTTTTAAGAATCCTTTGGTATAGCCCAATTCTTCCTCCATTTTCTTGATTTCGGCTTCCACATCCACGGTATCACCAAATGGAATAAAGTACTCCACTCCTTCTACAATGAATGAATTCGCTTGTTGCATCTTATCAGCTACGTATTCAAACACGGAGAGATTTCCCATTTTTGAAATCACCGCATCGAAATCCGTTTGCGTAGATGAATCCGCGCGAACGTACATTTCCAACTTCACTTTATTGGCGATATTGTTGTTTTTACGAATCGTTCGAATGTGTGAGATGATATTTTCGGCTTTTTCGAAGGCAGTCAGGTAACTTTCGTCAATGGTTTTCACTTTCGGCCATTCAGCTATAACGATGTCCTCTCCGTCTTTTCGCTCGTTTAACGCATGCCATAACTCTTCCGAAACGAATGGAGTAAATGGATGCATCACTTTCAATAATTCCTCGAAAAAGAATTTTGTTTTCTCCAAAGTTTGACGATCAATCGGCTGTTCATAACCTGGCTTGATCATTTCTAAATACCATGAACAGAAATCATCCCACACCAACTTGTAAATAGCCATTAGTGCATCTGAAATTCGGAATTTATCGAATTGATCATTGATTTCCGTTAGAACTTTCTGAAAACGATTCTCAAACCATTCAATTGCCACCTTTGAGGACAACGGTTGCTCAATTTCACGTACTTCCCAAGAGGAAACCAAGCGATATGCATTCCAGACTTTATTTGTGAAGTTTCTCCCTTGTTCGCATTGTGACGAATCAAATGGAAGGTCATTTCCTGCCGGTGAAGAAATTAAAATTCCCACACGCACACCATCTGCTCCAAATTTCTCAATCAATTCAATTGGATCCGGTGAATTCCCAAGAGATTTGGACATTTTACGTCCAAGTTTATCTCGAACAATTCCTGTGTAGTATACATTTTTAAACGGCAAATCACCCAGGTATTCATACCCTGCAATGACCATACGTGCCACCCAGAAAAACATGATTTCAGGTGCCGTAACTAAATCATTTGTTGGGTAATAATACTTAATTTCTTCATTTTCAGGTTGTGTTAAACCATTGAACACTGAAATAGGCCATAACCAACTTGAAAACCATGTATCAAGTACATCTTCGTCCTGATTTAATTCAGATTCAAGTATTTCTCTTCCCGCTTTTTCACTTGCCAAACGCAAGGCTTCTTCCTTGGTTTTAGCGACAACGAAATCATCTGGACGGTTTCCAAAATACCATGCTGGAATTCGGTGACCCCACCAAAGTTGACGAGAGATACACCAATCCTTCACATTTTCCATCCAGTGACGGTAGGTATTTTTGAATTTATCCGGGTGGAATTGAATGTTTCCATTCATGACATTATCAAGAGCCGGTTGAGCCAATTCTTTCATGGAAACGAACCATTGCATGGATAATTTGGGCTCAATTACCGCGTTGGTGCGTTCTGAGAAACCAACTTTATTAATGATGTCCTCCGTTTTAACCAAATATCCTTTTTCGTCAAGTTCCTTTTCAATTTCTTTGCGGACATCGAAACGATCTTTTCCTGCGTAGTGTGCGCCATGATCATTTAAAGTTCCGTTGTCGTTGAACAAGTCGATGGAAGGCAAGTTGTATTTTCTTCCTAATTCGTAGTCATTTGTATCGTGAGCCGGTGTAACTTTTAAGCAACCCGTACCAAAATCTTTATCTACATACTCATCGGCGATGATTGGAATCTCACGATTGATGATTGGAACCATTACAGACTTTCCTACTAGCTTTTTATAGCGTTCATCATCTGGATTCACACAAATGGCTGTATCCCCCAAAATAGTTTCAGGTCTTGTGGTGGCAATCGTCACCCATTCATCTGTTGTATCCGTGATTTTATAACGCACATAGAAAAGGCGTGAATTCACTTCTTTGTAATTCACTTCTTCGTCAGAAACTGCGGTTAATGCTTCTGGATCCCAATTCACCATGCGAACACCACGGTAAATTTTTCCTTTTGCATACAAGTCCATAAACACATTAATCACCGACTCAGAATACTCCTTGTCCATCGTGAAATGCGTGCGCTCCCAGTCACATGACGCCCCTAATTTTTTTAATTGTTCCAGAATGATTCCACCATGCTTGTCTTTCCATTCGAAAGCATGTGCAAGAAACTCTTCTCTGGTTAAGTCAGATTTTTTAATGCCTTCTTGACGAAGTTTTTGAACAACTTTCGCTTCCGTAGCAATCGATGCATGATCCGTTCCTGGAACCCAACATGCATTTTTTCCAAGCATTCTTGCTCGACGAACAAGTACGTCTTGAATGGTATTGTTCAACATGTGTCCCATGTGCAGGACACCCGTTACATTTGGTGGAGGGATCACAATGGTATAGGGTTCACGATGGTCAGGGACAGAATGAAAATATCCTTTGTCTAACCAATGTTTATACCATTTATCTTCCGCTTTTTGCGGCTCGTACGTTTTCCCTAATTCCATGACACAATCTTTGCCGCAAAGATAACAATTATCTCTGCAGCACAATCCTTGTTAGGAGAGAAAAAGCTTGACTAGTTTGTCGTTGGAGAATCGGAAGGAGAGAGAACTGAACCTTTAATTGTCAATACAATTGGCTCGCCTCCGTCAGAAAACACGGTAATTGTTTTGGTAAAAGCACCTACTCTTTTCGTATCGTATGTTACTTTAATTGCTCCTTTTTTACCTTTTTTAATGGGCTCGGTTGGTTTCTCTGCTGCTGTACAACCACAACTCGTTTGCACATTGCTTACCGTAATTGATTTTTTAGAAACATTTTTGAATTCAAACACGAACATGTCTTTTGAATCATAAGGAATGTTTTCACGAACAATTTCGAGTGTTGTAAATTTTAATCCAGTTGTCTGTTTCGTTTCTTTTTGAGCTTGAGCAAATCCAACAAATAGAAAAGCGAATGTAAGTAAAGCGTATTTCATGGTTTTAATTTTTTTACAATGGTAACTTGAATTTTTATTTAGAATTCAAATTTAACATAAAATTAGGATTCAAATGTATGTAAAATAACTTCTTGGATGGATGGGTATGTTTCAGAAAGGCAATTATCGAATGCTTCTTTCTTGATCCACTGAACTTCCGTAATACTTTCCTCCTCTTGAGGTTTTGTGTTTAAATCACCTTCATACTCCAAATAATACCAGTTATTTTTTTTGAGAATGGACTTGTTTTTGAATTCATACACATGGTATGTCGAACAAATTCGATGTTTCAGCTTGAGTTTTCCCGTTAATCCACATTCCTCGATGATTTCACGAATGGCTGCATCCTTCGAGCTTTCTCCTTGTTCGATTTTTCCTTTTGGAAGATCCCAAAGTCCTAATCGTTTGATCCATAAATACGCATCACTCTGCGGATGATAGACAAGTCCACCCGCTGTTTTAATTTTATTAAAATGAACAAAGAATGATTTTAAGGCTGCTTTCGCATGGGGATGAATTGCTTGAATTTCTTGATTTTTGAACATTCCTCGAAGAGCTAAAACATTCAGGGGCATCGCATTTTCTGCGATTTCCACATGTGGAATTGGGACAGAAGTAAAATGAATTACCTGCTTATCCATGAAAACTTTATATTTTTGTGGCATGGCATCAAATCAAGAACAAGCGCTAAAGGTAGCAGAATTATTATTGAAAACGAAAGCTGTTCGTTTACAACCCAACAAACCATTCACATGGGCTTCTGGTTGGAAGTCTCCGATTTATTGTGACAATCGTGTCACATTAAGCTTCCCAGATGTACGTACGCACATTCGTCAAGCATACGCTCAACTCATTCTTGATGCCTATGGAAAACCAGATGTCATTGCTGGTGTTGCAACGGGTGGTATTGCTCAAGGAGCCTTGGTTGCACAAGAACTTGGTTTGCCGTTCATCTATGTACGCGCTGCAGCTAAAGGACACGGAATGGAGAATCTTATCGAAGGTGCATACGAACCAGGACAAAAAGTGGTTGTCATCGAAGATTTGATTTCTACTGGCGGAAGCAGTTTAAAAGCTGTGGAAGCATTGCGACAAGGTGGACTTGTTGTCAAAGGGTTATTAGCGACATTCACCTATGGTTTTTCTCAAGCTGACCAAGGTTTTCAAGAAGCTGGTTGTCCGTTTGAAACCATCACCGATTACGCAACCTTGATCGACGTCGCTGTTAAAACAAATTACATCAATGATACAGATTTAACGACGCTACATGAGTGGCGCGTGAATCCAAGCACTTGGAATCAATAATTTTTTCATGATCATCCAGAGCACATCGGTTTCCATTCATACAAGCTTGACTTCCGTTCGTGCTTTTCTTTGCGACGCGCGCAACCTCAATTTATTATTGCCACAAGAGAAAATTTCCGAATTTCAAGCTACGCAGGAACAATGTTCCTTTAAAGCGCAGGGTGGAATTTTGATTAATCTTTTGTTTGCCGAACAAAGTGATGAATTGGTTCGGTATCGTTCTGGTGAGGGAAGTCCATTTTCTTTTACGTTGAGCATTTCACTTCACGAAGATGGGGAAAAGTGTCATGGCCAAGTCGTATTTGACGGACAAGTAAATGGATTTATGAAAGTACTGATTGAAAAGCCCTTACGAGCACTTTTTGAACAAATGAGTATTCAAATGAAAGCTCATTTCGAAGAAAACTGAAGTTCTTTCAGCGAATAACAGCGGATTTCGTCCAGAACCTTCATAAGAATTCTGCCGTCCTCTTGCACTCCTAGGATTTCTCCTTCAAAATTCCCATTGACATCCGAGTATAAAGCGAGCTTTCCTTTTTGATACAACAAGCTTTCGTAGTCAGATTTGAGCGAGGATTCTACCGTGTTCCAATGGAGCAAATACCCATTCAGTATATCTGTCAATTCGTTTAAAATTGTTTTGATACGAATGTCTGTGTTAATCTCTAACTTGATGCTTGTCGCATTTGGTGTTTCGAATTGACATTGATTGACATTCAGTCCGATTCCCGCAATAACCCATGAAATTCTATTCCCTTCGATTTGATTTTCGATGAGAACACCAGCGATTTTTCTGGATCCCACATAAACATCATTC
>CALQBB020000007.1 GCA_943328715.2 Polynucleobacter meluiroseus
CCGTGCTACATGCATCAAGACAAAAACATCTTCTTAATAGGTGGATTTAAAGAATATTGTGCAATTCTGTTTGTGAAAGGATCCTTATTGTTTGATGCCGAAAAGTTGCTTCACCAACCAACGGACAATTCCCAATTTGGTAGACAAGTTCGTTTTACAAATGTCCAAGAAATAGAGGAAATTGAAGCCACCTTGAAACAGTATATTTTCGAAGCCATCGAAGTGGAAAAAGCAGGAATAAAAGTGACAATGAAAGCTCATGAAGATTATGAGGTGGTCGAAGAGTTTCAAGCTAAACTCGATACGGATGAATCCTTGAAAACGGCCTTTTTTGCCTTGACACCGGGAAGACAACGAGGGTATTTACTTCACTTTTCAGGGGCAAAACAATCTGCTACCCGCATCAGTAGAATCGACAACGTTCGTTCGCGCATACTGAAAGGAAAAGGACTCACGGATTGTATTTGTGGATTGTCGAAGCGCATGCCAAATTGTGATGGCTCGCATAAATTTCTTTAATCCGCATTTATTCCGATTAATTGAGCGCCTTTTGAGTGAAAAACGCCATTAAAATCCTCTTTTATTTCACTTACAAGTTATCTAGTTGATGAAGAAAATCTTGAGCTATTTGATTTCGATTAAAGTGATCAGTCACATATTTTCGACCATTTTTACCTAATGATTTACGTTGTGTTTCATTGTCCGCCAATGCAATAACAGCATCTTTAAAGTCAGTAATGTTCTCTGGTTCAACATAGATTCCTGCATTCGCACGATCAATAAAGTGCATGCGGGCCTCACCATCTACGGCTAAAATTAAGGGTAATTCCATGGCTAAAGCTTCAAATATCTTTGAAGGAATTGCGCCTTGAAATAATGCTAATTTCCTCAAGGGTACCAAAGCTACATTCACACTTTTCAAGATCATGGGCATTTCAGATTTTGACACGGGAGCTAAAAAGTGAACATTGGACAATTTAAACCTTTCTTTCATCGCCAACAGCTCAACTTTAAGTGGTCCAGCGCCTTGTAAAATGAAGTGTATATCTTTTCTGTTGATGGTTTCTTTTGCTGTAGATAAAATCACCTCAAGTCCTTGTGCATGACCAATGATTCCTCCGTAAAAAAACAAAAGATCCTCTTTTTTAAAACCATTTCGCTCTCGAAAATCATTCGTTTCTATCTTTTTAGGATCGTAAAAATCGACATCTACGCCATTTGGCAGCCAATGCGTTTGAACCTTCGGGAAACGATTCTGAATACTTTGAATGATGCCCATTGTTTGTCCAGTTACCAATGTTGATCGCTTGTAACAGGTTGCTTCTAATCGATAGGCTAATTTTAATAAAAAACGATTAGTTACAATTTTTAATTTTTCAGCGCTTTCAGGCCATAAATCCGAAACGTTAAAAATCAATTTTGCACCAAGTTTTTTGCTTAATCTCATGGCACTCCAACCTAAGAACAGGGGAGGACTTTCGACCAATAAATAATCAAAATTATCGAGCTTCCTTCCGCGCAAATAGGAACTCACCACGAAACTAAAATAGTTCATTAATCGTGAAATGATGCCTCGTTTTTTTGAAACATAAATCCATGAACGATTTACCTTAATTCCATCAATTACTTCTGTTCTTAGTTGTCTGTTTTGATACCTTTTGAACACCTCCATTTCGGGATAATTCGGCAAAGCGCATAGCACCTCCACTTCGATTCCTTTTGCTTTTAATCGCACGGCTAGTTCATGTAATCGGTTCTGAGGAGCTCCAATTTCTGGAGGATAATATTGTGTAAGTAATAGAAGTTTCATTTATTACGGTTAAAGAAAAGGGATTATTCGTGCGAATCAGATAGATTTTGATCAATTTTTTGTGACAATTTACGATGCTTAGGTTGCTCAATAATACTCGCAAATAAACACATGAATTGAACGTAGAACACAATGCCGGATTGCCGTTGCAACATACTTTCCACAAGACAATTGACAAGCAAACTAAAAATTAAAAAAAGAAATAATTTATCATCTCGTTGCCAAGCATGTCGAATCGCTAGAAACAAGATAAACAAGAAGCTCAACATTCCAATAAGACCTATTTCAGCTAGAATTTGCAAAAATTGATTGTGTGGATTGTAGTTTTTTTCGACTAATTCATCTTGATGTAAACGAATAAGTCTTTGCTGCATTTCTTTGTCTAAATTCCCGAGTCCAATACCAAATGGATGATCCATAATAATTTGGCTAGAAACGGTCCAAATAACCAGTCTTGCTTGATTGCCTGACATACCATTTGGCCGTTCTCGTATAAATTTTGTTGGGGATTCTAGGTAGTGTGTAACAACGGACGCGGTATACGAAATGTTCTTTTTTAAGGATGGTTGTATCCAGAAAATGGCTTGAATTGAAATTAGCCCTAAAATAAGAAAGGCTGCGAAAATCCACTTTGCAAATGTTTTCCATGCCCAACGCAGCATCATTGTCGCGGTTATAAAACCTAAGACGAGTATTCCAGACAAGCTTTCCAAAGGTAAATGTAGGATGGTTAGAAAGGAAATGATGGCGATGGAAATGGAAGTTATTTTCAAATTCTTCGTTGGAATGATCTCATTGATCAAGAAGAAAATCGAAAAGGAAAAGAACGCGGCCGCGTAACTTGGGTGATGGCTTGGAGCAAAGGCGGATGAGTGAAAATAACTGGTGTTACCAGAAACAGCATAATGGTAAATGGCTTGCGATACGAAGTACAATCCAAGAATCGTACAGCCGATGGTAAACGCACTTAAAAGTTTTTTGCGATGGATGTTAAAGTTTGGTTTAAAAGAGAAAAGAATAGGAAAAACGACGAAAGATAGTTTATGTTCTAAGTCCTTCGCTGCGTGTCCCAGATCCTTACTTGGAATACAATATAAAACATAAACCAAGTAAAGCACAATAAAATTAAAAAGTATCCAATTCCATTGAAATCTTAGTTTTTTAGTAATGGCGCCATAGAGTACCACTAGTCCAAAAAGAGCGATGCTAGGGGAGGATAAAATGGGGATGGGAATCCACAAAGAAATCATTAGGAGCAACGTGTAAAAATAGAGTTGCTCAAAGGTGATTTTGGACAAGTTATGTTGAAAAAAATTCAATTTTTGTTCTTCCAATTTTAGTGAAGATTAATACTATTAATGCGCATTCTCCATTGTTTCATGTCCGATGTTTACCTATGTTGATCTTGAAAATATGTTAAACCAATTGCTTATAAATTTCCATGACTTTCTCAAGGATCACTTCTTCCGAGTAATTTTCATGGACAAATTTAATGATTTCTGCAGGTGAATAAGTGGTATAGTTTAGGTACACTTGTTTCATTGCTTCCAAAAGCCCTTCCATGGTATGATCTGTAAGTTCTCCCAAAAAATCCTTGGTAATGATAGATTCTGGCCCACCACATGATGTTGAAATAACCGGCAAACCACAACTCATGGCTTCAATGAGTACAACACTAAACGTTTCTTTTATACTGGAGACCACGAAAACATGACTTTTATTATTCCATTGTATCATTTCAGATGGGGAAAGTTGTCCGACTAGGCTTATTTTATTCAGTAATCCTAAAGCCTTGATTTTTTTTAATAGCTTACTTTTCAATGGACCATCGCCAGCGATGATTAATTGTGAATCGGGAAATTCTATTTGAAAGGAACGAAATGCATCTATTAACAGCGTATGATTTTTATTTTTCCCTAAATTTCCCGCTGAGAAGAATGTAAAGCGTGACTCTTTTTTCGTGGACACATCTGATATAAATTGATGGTCATTGACAGTATTTGGCAAGTAGTGAAAGTCAACATGAAAATCTGTCCCTAATTGCTTACAAAGTGAAGGACTGACAGCCATTCGATAATCAACTCCAGCGAATACGTTTTTAGCAATATCCCGCTCTTTCGCAGATAATTGACGGTACAAAAATCGAGAAGAATGCTCTGTTAGTACAACTGGAATCGAATAATGGTTTTTTATGGACAAAGCCAAAAGTCCAGCTTCATAGCGATGTAGGTGTACAATATCCGGCTTTCCATGTTTCTTCAGGTAGGCCTTGAACAAGGAGCGTCCTTTCCAAAGAGCAACATAACTAACTAAAAAATGTAAAAATGGAATGTTTGGATAGCAAATGATGTATTCATCTATACCGTGTGTATGTTTGATTTCTTTCTTCCAAAACAGACTTTTTTTAAAAAATGATAGCGCAGAAATCGGCACGATGGCTATGATTCCAACTTTAATTCCTGTTTTTGAAAAATACCTTGCTTGTTGTTGCCAAAAAATTCCGGATAACGAATGAAAGATAGTAGGGTAACTATGACTGACAATTAGCAAATGAAAACGATCATCATGTTGACTCATTATCCTAATATTGTTCGATAAAATGAAGCTAATTTAAGTTCTTCCACGTTCCAATTGTATTTTTCGTGAACAAGTTTTTTTCCATTTTCACCCATCAATTTTGCTTCATCTGGATGGTTTTTTAGGTATGTGATGGCGTCCGAAATTTCCTTTGGATTTGATGGGTCTACGCAAATCCCGCAATTATTTTCTACTAATAATTCTCGCCACATCTGGAAATTTGATCCAATGACAGGTAATCCAGCAGCCATGTATTCGAAAATTTTATTGGGTTGTGCGTTAACATGGTTTGGATAGGGAAGAAAAGTGACAACTCCCGCAATTGATTTTTGTTTTAATTCCATAGACGTTTTTCGATCAATAAATCCAAGTTCACGAACGTTAGTCCATCCCTTACTTTTGACCAGTTGGTTTTTAAAATCAACGGATATTTCACCAGCAAGTTCTAAGTGGCAATCCGTCAGTGCCATCGCATCAACAAGCTCTTGTGTCCCACGAATTGGGGAAATACCACCGATAAAACATACCGAATTTTCCTTTTTCATTTCCTTCGAAGAAATAAATTCAATTTCCGTTTCTAAGGGAAAATTATTAATGTCGATTGTATTTGAATGAATTCTTCGAAATCGATTGGCAATATGAGGTGTAGCTGTGACGATACCCGATAAGCGTGAGCATACAAAATCCTCAACCCTTTCCATCACCCACGAAACAACTTTTCGCATGGGCACATAAGATTTCCCTAAAATCTGTCTTGGCAGATCTTCATGAGCGTCATAGATGACTTTTTTACCTTTCCGTTTCAATAGGAGAGCAATTCGCATTAATTCAGGATCATGTAGGTGGTAGACATCACCATTTAATTCCAGTGCCTTTCGATAAACGTGATTAACGGTTGTCCACATACGCTTTAATCTGGAACCTTCTACCTTAGGAACAGTATGAATCTGAACAAGGTCCTCCATTCGCTCTTGAACTCCAGTTAAAATGAGATGAACTTCATATTCTGGAAACAACTTTGCCAGTGAACGACATTCCTTTAAAAAAATCCGCACATCGTGATCGCGATGTACACTGCTTAAATGAATGATTTTTTTTCTCGTATTCGTTTGATTTGGCATCTGGACTTGATTTCAATGCTCAAAAATACAGAATTAATGAATGAGACTAACCAGATTTATAATTTGAACAAGCTTCTTCTCCTTGATTTCGTAGGGTTATTTTAGTATCTTCGTTTCAATCAACTCAAAAATGTTTTAAAACAAATCGTGATTTAAGAGGTAATACTTTGTTTTTTTAGGTTCGCTTAGGAACATAACGATTCATAATAGTCCATTTAATCTATAACGTGAATAACGATCGATGATTATAAATAATCTAACTACGACAAACTTATCTACTTATCTCGGTGTCATTGTCTTATCCTTAGCTGTTTTTTTTCCGGCCTTAAGTTTGGGTGAGAGCTTGCCTACGATTCATGTTTTGGATTTTTGTTTTCCTGTCTTTCTTTTTCTGATTGTTCAAAAGAAGGGACTTCTAAGTAAATCATGGTATTTCATTCTGCCTTTTATTTTTGGAATGTATGTGCTATTTACCATTTTAATTCAAGGTCATTCTACCATGAGGCATGATTACTTTGAACTTTACAAATGGTTCAAATATGGTGTAACTATTCTTTTTTTCACTCAAGTGAATTTTCAATTTTTCAAAAGAGTAATTCCTTATCTAGTTGGTATTTTGTTTCTTGTTAATACCTTACATTTTTTCGATGTCTTTAAAATCAATGAGCTATTAGAAAAATATTACAATGGTGGTATTCACATTCAATTTTTCGGCAAGAATTCACTTGGAGAGCCAGCCGTTAAACGATTAGTTGGAACTATGGGTAATCCCAATATCAATGCGATTCTTTTTGGTATGACAAGTATTTATTTTTTACCTGTCACTTTCCATTACAGAAAAGTAGCGTTGTTTTTGATGAGTTTACTTTTTATGTTTTTATGTCAATCAAGAACATCACTGCTAATTCTGGCTGCAATGCTTTTCGCGATTCTTTTTTTTTATTCACGTATTTGGACAAAAAAACAATGGTTCATTCTGTTATTGGGAATCGTTCTTTCTTTTATTCTAGCGTGGATGCTGACAACATCGTTTTTTAAATATACATCTTACAGCAATAGTTTACTCGATGGTTCGGCCATAAACAGTGGATCTGCGAGAGGTAGATTTGAAACATGGAAATTACTTTTTAGTCAAATTCTCGAATATCCTATTTTTGGACACGGACCTTATAAAATATATTTTTACGCAAATCAGTTGTATTCTGAAAACGAGTATATCTTAATGTTATGGCGTTATGGAATTGTTGGATTCTTCTTTTATATCACTATTTATTTAATTCCTTTTCGTGATTTTTTCAGAGGTCGTAGGCCTGAATTTATTCAAGTACTTTTATTGGTGATATTGATGATGGTGAGCGCGTTGACAAACAATCCATTAACGGAGAGAAACATCGAGTTATTGTTTTGTATTGGATTAGCTTGGGGTTATCAAAGATATTTCGAAAAAGGCTAGTCTCCATTTTTTAGATGTTGGCGCCACCAGCGACTCATTTCTATTTTATTTGTTCTGGAGGGATTGTTTTGCTTTGTATGCGTACAAATAAAAAACTATGATGGTGATCAAAAGCCAGATAGCCTGTGCATAAGAAACTACCTGTAAACTTAAATGGAAAACTTCCTGTGTTTTTCCATATTTCCATGGGAAGTACCAGAAGGGAAATACCAATAGGAAGGAACTAAACATACTCATGTAGAAGTAGACTTTTTGTTTGCTCAAAATCAAAGGAATTGCAGCAATTGGAGAAAAAATAAAGTTTAACATGAGCCATATAGACATTGTTTCAGCATAGGTTCCTGCCAGACCCCAATCTTTACCGAAAACAAAAGCAAAAAGTGGTTTCCCAAAAAAGAATAGAATACCAAACGGAATAAGGGCAAAAAGGCAGAGGCCAACGAGCATTTTGTTTAAAAGAGGAACCATTGATTTTCCTTGGTGAAATAAATCAATAGCTCGGTTGTAAAAAAGTTGACCTAGAGAAACACCAACCAATGTCAACGGAAGCCTCAACATGGTGTAGGAATGATTGTATGAACCATAAACAGCATCCGAATAGTAAGCGAAAATAAAGGTCGCTATCAACATTTCTCGGGCATTGTCAACAAAAACATGAGGTAGGCTGATTGTTGGAAACTCTTTGTGCTTTCGCATCAACAAAGATGTTTTCTTTTTGGAGATAAATTGGTTGAATTTTTGGTGGATTTTACCAAAATGAAAAGCGAACTCCAAAGATGAGATCAGATAACCAATAAAGGTTGCTAGAATTAATCCGAAGGTGCTTAAATGAAAATAAGCAAAAACCCATTTGAGTATATTGGCAATGGACGAATTGGCAATTTTTTGTCTGGAAATAATCCCATATTGACCCATTCTAACGGACCAATTTGTACCAATGTTTACGATGATGATTCCGGCGGACCCCATTACAGTTAATACGTAAAACCACCCGTCAAAGGAAGCTCCGATATTTGTGACAAACATAAACATGAAAACAACACTCGTGATCATTAATACAATAAATGAAATGCGATAAGAAAGTCGATAGAGTAAATAAGAATGTCCGTCTAACTTGGGCAAAGGCAGCGCTGCTTCATAGCGCAATGTTGCAATAGCCGCGATAAATCCGGTCAAGCGCATATAGAGCCCTAACTCGCCCATTTCTGCAGTTGAATAAAGTCTAGTGAGGATTGGTGCAATCAAATACCCAACTGCTTGTGCAATGATAGTTCCAGATAAGAGGACACTCAACGATTTTGAGAAATCAGATCCGAGTAGTTGACGAATTCGTTCAATAGCCATTCCGGACAAAGATACAATGATTATATTTGTGAACTAAATTGATTTTTATGAAAAATGTTGCTGTTATTGGTGCTGGTACAATGGGAAATGGAATTGCGCATGTCTTTGCTCAATTCAATCACCAAGTGCATTTAATTGATGTTTCTCAAAACGCATTGGATAAAGCCATTGCTACGATTGGGAAAAACTTGGATCGTCAAGTAGCTAAAGAAGCGATCACCATAGCAGAGAAAGAAGCAACATTGAACAACTTAAAAACGTTCACAAGCATTGCCGAAGGAGTAAAAGGTGTTGAATTAGTTGTGGAAGCAGCAACAGAAAACATCGATTTAAAACTAAAAATATTTAAAGAATTAGATGAAGTAACAGCGCCAGAAGTGATTCTTGCGACAAATACGTCTTCTATTTCAATCACAAAAATTGCTTCTGTAACCAACCGTGCGGACAAAGTAATTGGGATGCACTTTATGAATCCTGTTCCGGTAATGAAATTAGTGGAGATTATTCGCGGGTATTCAACTTCAGATGAGGTGACAAACCTTATTATGGAAACTTCTCGTCAGTTGAAGAAAGTTCCAGTTGAAGTAAATGACTATCCAGGATTCGTTGCTAACCGTATTTTGATGCCAATGATCAATGAAGCAATCTATACCTTGTTCGAAGGTGTAGCGGGAGTTGAGGAGATTGACACTGTCATGAAATTGGGAATGGCTCATCCAATGGGTCCATTGCAATTGGCTGATTTTATTGGTCTAGATGTTTGTTTAGCCATTTTAGAAGTGTTGCACGATGGATTTGGAAATCCAAAGTACGCACCGTGTCCCTTGTTAGTGAACATGGTTATGGCTGGAAAAAAAGGAGTGAAATCTGGCGAAGGTTTTTACTCATGGACACATGGGACGAAAGAGCTCGTTGTCGCTCCTAACTTCAAGAAATAAGCGTTTCCTGTAATTTAACGAGTACTATTTGATCAATTGGAAAGGTGAAATCCTTTTTCGTTAGGTCCTGAATGTACTCCCATCTTTGTTTTTCTGTTTCTACCTGAAATGGAATGTTGTAGGTATGTATTCCAATTTTTTCTGGTTCCTTCAGTCTGACGATATAGTAAAATGCGACAAGTTGCTGGGAAGGATCAAATGCGGATACTTGTTCGAAATCATTGAAATAAAAAAAAGAGGAGTCCAGCATTTCTGCGGATAACTCCTCTTGTAATTCTCTTTTCAAGGCATCGATGATTCCTTCGTTTGCCTCTACACCTCCACCTGGAAATTTCGTAAAAAAATGTCCAAAGCGAAACTCATCTGAAAGCAGGATGCGATTTTGTTCATCGATAATCAATGCGTAGACACGAAGATTAAATCGATGCGCCAAGACTTATTTTAAAAATTTAAAGTTCTTTCCGATGTAAACGGCTGAAGCTCCTAATTCTTCTTCGATGCGCAATAACTGATTGTATTTCGACATACGATCACTGCGAGAAGCGGAACCTGTTTTGATTTGACCGGTGTTCAAAGCAACGGCAAGATCAGCAATGGTATTGTCCTCCGTTTCACCACTACGGTGACTCATCACAGAGGTATATCCATTTCGAGTCGCCATTTGTACTGCTTCAATGGTTTCTGTCAAGGAACCAATTTGATTCACTTTCACTAAAATGGAATTGGCAATCCCTTCATCGATACCACGCGAAAGTCGTTGTGTATTGGTAACAAACAAGTCATCACCAACTAATTGGACTTTGTGTCCTAATTTTTCTGTTGCTAATTTCCATCCTGCCCAGTCGTCTTCTGCAAGGCCATCCTCAATGGAAATGATGGGGTATTTTTCGCACCAATTCACCCAATATTCAACCATTTGCTCGGAAGTCATATCTGTGTTGGTTGATTCGAAATGATAAATTCCTTTTTCTGCATTGTAAAATTCAGAGGAAGCTGCATCTAGCGCGATGTGCATATCAACACCTGGTTTGAATCCAGCTTTTTCAATGGCCTCAATCACCACTTGAATCGCTTCTTCATTGGAACCAAGGCTCGGAGCGAATCCACCTTCATCACCAACATTGGTTGACATTCCTTTTTCCTTCAAAACGCTTTTCAAGTGATGAAAAACTTCTGTACCCCAACGAAGTCCTTCCGAAAAAGAACGTGCGCCAAATGGCATCACCATAAACTCCTGAATATCAATAAGGTTATCTGCATGTGAACCACCATTCAAGATATTCATCATTGGAACAGGCATGGTAACAGCACCAACTCCTCCGATGTATTGATACAAACTCATTCCTGCTTCTTGAGCTGCTGCACGTGCAATAGCCAAAGAAGTTCCAAGAATCGCATTCGCACCAAGTTTCGATTTATTTGGTGTTCCATCTAAATCGATCATGATGCGGTCTAATCTCTTTTGATTAAAAACATCTTCACCTTGTAATGCCTCGTTGATAAGTGTATTGACATTTTCAACCGCTTTAAGCACTCCTTTACCTAAATAACGAGACTTATCACCGTCACGTAATTCCATCGCCTCATGAATCCCCGTAGATGCTCCAGAGGGAACAGCTGCGCGTCCAAGTATGCCATTACTCGTAA
>CALQBB020000008.1 GCA_943328715.2 Polynucleobacter meluiroseus
CAATTTTGGCAATGACTTTCGCATGGTGATTCTTAGCGGCAATTCTAGCTTTCAAATCGATAATATCCTCTTGAGAACGAACGAAAGACAAGCCAATCCAGTCGACTTTATGTAACAAAGCGAATTCTAAATCAGCAATATCCTTTTCCGTTAAAGAAGGCATGGAAATTTTCGTGTTTGGGAAGTTGACCCCTTTTTTAGAAGAAAGAATTCCACCTTGAATAATCTCACAACGAATGGTCGAGTGTCCATCTGTTTCCCGAACTTCAAGTACAATTTTTCCATCATCCAACAGAATTCGTTCTCCTGCTTTTACCTCTTTTGGTAGAAGTGTGTAATTGATGGAAAAACGTTCTTTGTTTCCAATTACCTTATCCACCACTAAAAGAATTTCCTCGCCATTTACTAATGGAACACCATTGTTTTCCATTTCGTTTGTACGAATTTTTGGACCTTGTAAATCCGCAAGAATCGCCACATTTAACCCAAGTTCTTCATTCAACGATCGAATGAGTTCCACTGCTCCTGCATGATCATCGTATGAACCATGTGAGAAGTTCAATCGACACACGTTCAATCCTTCCAACATCATGTTTTTAAGCACATCTCTTTTCAGAGACGCAGGTCCAAGTGTTGCTACTATTTTTGTTTTTTTCATCTTAACTAGTTAAATATGCAATCATGTCAAATTCTTCGGCAGGGAAATCAAACACCGCGACGATTCCATTGATTTTTCTTAAATTCAAAATAAGCTCTTCTTTTTCGAAGGTGAAATTCTCTCGTAAGACAAAGAAATAATCAATCATCGGTCGTTCAGGATGAAAAACGCCGAGTTCCTGCTTGTTTTTTATCAAGTAATAACGAGTTAAACACTCCTCATCGAAGAAGGAAAAATATCGAAACGGAACGACCTCTTTTGCTTTATTTGGACGAAGTTCATAAACCTCGTTCGACTTCGTTAGGTTCAAATCCAAACATTGATTTAACTCCCAAGCCAAGCGGTAATCAGCAAAAGCACATGAAACACCGTAGACCTCTAGGGTTGTTTCATCTTCCAGTACCAAATCGTATTTTTTGAGCTTTGCCATTTCTCTTTCAAAATTAGGCATTCTACTTGAATGAGAAATGCACAATTGCTTGTCAATTGAAGGATTTCAACAAAAGTTTTTCGCTTTAAATTTTAACTACTTTTGTTTTAGCAACAACAAAAAATGAAAATTAGCACCATCTCCTTCCTCTTCTTTCTTTGTTTCTTCGGAAATAGCATTGCCCAACCGACAAAGAAAATCACAAATCAAGACAATTATGCTTGGCAATTTGGTGCTTCATGGTTGTTAACGGACGATGACGGATATGAATTAAATCCATTTTCTTCATCGAAACTGCATAGTGCTCCTTACCCAACGCGCATTTTCATCGACAAATACATCTATAACGGGTGGAGTGCTGACGGAGCCCTTGGCTTTCAAAAATACGATCCAACGAAGCCTGTGAACGACTCTATGGGAATAACGGGCAGCATGATTTCTACGGATTTTGCATTGAAATATTCGTTTTACAAACAACTTGGACGTGGAATTGTGGACCCATATATCGGCGCGGGAATTGGCGCTACACTGAGAACTTCAGATAAGCGAAACACCGCCAAAACACTTTCTCCAACGTGCAATTTCACTGTTGGCTGTACCTTTTGGATGAGCAGCAAACTTGGATTGCAAGTTCAAGGTACCATGAAATTAGGCTTAACAGATTTGTTCAAAAGTTCAGACTACATGCAATACAGCGTTGGACTGACCTACCGAATCCCTAAAACGGATGGGTATAAAAGTGATTTTGATAAGTCCAAATACAAGATTTCAAGTCACAGAACGCGCATCAAAGTGAAGAAACCAAAAAGTGAATCCTAATTCTGGATGCTAAATCTTTTTTGAGATTTTTGTTTGCTCGTTTCAATTCCGAAATAGTACATTCCATTCGGTAATTCAGTAGTTTGAAATTTGAGTAAGTGACCGCCCTGTTCGTATTCCTTAGCTGTTAATTGCAAGACAACCTCATCCGCTTTCCAGATATGAAACGTGACATGAGTCGTGCTTGGGCAAACAAAGTAAAAACTCACCTCTCCGGACGCCGGTTCATGGTCTAACGAGTACAATTCACAAAACTGTGCTTGATCGACATTGCCTTTCGATAAATACCTCAGTAAAAATCGGTAAGCGATAATTGCAACCAAAATTATCAGTGTAGCAATTAAAAACTCTATTATCATTTCCATTATAACGAAATTACCCCTTTAATTTGAGCCGCTTTTTCGTAGATTTCAATGATGGAATCCACAGATAGCATGACCTCTTTTACACTTACACTTACATAATTACCTTTACCAGACTGATGATAAGTGATGTCCGCATGTTCATCGAACAAGGCGCTTACCAAAGCCATGTGTTCATTGTCATTTGGGACAATAAACTTAAACAAGTACACATTGGGCCAATCGAGTTGCTCTAATTGAGCCCTTAAATTATTAAATACACTCACGGGACAAAGTTAAGCAAGCATTTTCATTCTCAGCTTGAAGATCTTTTTAATTTTGTAGTTACATGAAATTATTTTCTTTTTGTCTTTTAACCATCAGTTTTGTCTTAGTTGGATTCGGTCTATTGAATCCAAACGAGCCCGAATATCCTATAAAAAAGAAAGATAGCTCTGAAAATTCCTTCAACTGCTCCCAATTTGAATTTTTCAATGATAGCGAAAAACTGAATAATCGACTCTGTGAATACATGGATCGATCGGTAAAACAAGGCGTTAAACCTTCGAAAGATAAACGAGGGATTCAACAGTACATTCGCGCTGGGAAATTGCAGTTAGTGGAAGCGAATACTGGTTTTGTATTAGACACTTTTCAGTACTCCTATGCCGCACTTACTCCATATGCAAAGAGGATTCTGAATGAAATCGGACAGGCTTTTCACGACTCATTACTACAAACACCACTAGCAGGTACGAAGTTAATTGTAACGTCCATGACTCGAACGCATTATACGGTTTCTAGACTTGTGCGCCATAATCGGACAGCCGTTAGGAAGAGTCCACACTTAAACGGAAATAGTTTCGATTTTTCCTTTTCACGCTTTGTAAGTTCGCGCGATTTAACTGATTGTGAACTTCATTATTTGCAAGGACTAAGCTCCTCCATACTTTTTAACATGAAAAAATCCTGTAAAATTTGGGCGACGTTTGAAAAAAACGAGGAATGTCTGCATGTCGTAGCGCGCATGGGAAAATAAAAAAATGCCTTACTTTTGCACCGAATGAAACGATTTCTCCTTTTCTTTTTTTTACTTCCTTTTGGACTAGCATTCAATCAAACGGCAACAGTACCCAGTGCCCTAATTTCTGCACAGCGCATCAATACTGAGTTGGTCATTGACGGCAAACTTTCCGAAAAAGAATGGAAAACTGCTCCCGAGGCAAACTCCTTTACACAACTCAAACCTTATCCCGGAAACCAGGCGAGAAAGCCAACCGAAGTGAGAATGCTTTACGACGATAATGCTGTTTACATTAGCGCTATCTGTTTTGACTCCCCAGATTCCGTTTCAAAAGTATTATCGATTCGCGACGACTACAATCCCAATTTGGATATCTTCGGTATCTTTCTTGACACATACAATGATGATCAAAATGGATTCTATTTTGGACTAACAAGTCGTGGGGTACAAATCGACGCAAAAATCCAAAGCAGCAATTACATCGGCGAATTAAACCTTGCCTGGTCAAGTGCTACTCAATTAACTGAACAAGGCTGGACATTAGAAGTTCGAATCCCATATAGTGCCATTCGCTTTCCGAATACGGAGGTTCAGAAGTGGGGAATTAACTTCTCTCGAGAAATATCAAGATATCGTGAAGAATCTACTTGGGTGAAAGTGAACCCCGACTTGGAAAACTTCCTGATTGAAAGCGGTGAAGTAGTGGGAATTAAAGGAATTAAACCTCCGCTTCGATTAGCACTGATGCCCTACGTCTCCTCTTATTTAGACCGCATTCCAAAAGGCGATGGGACTTTCGGCTGGACACGTTCACTTAACGGTGGAATGGACATCAAATACGGAGTGAATGAAGCATTTACATTGGACGTGACCCTTGTTCCTGACTTTGGCCAAGTTGTATTTGATCAACAAGTCTTGAATTTGAGTCCATTTGAAGTACAGTTCAATGAAAATCGTCAATTTTTCACGGAGGGAACAGAATTATTCAACAAAGCCGGACTGTTCTACAGCCGTAGAATTGGAATTCAAGCACCATACAAAGTAGTCACAACGATGTTAGGTCCAGATGAATATTTAAAAAATGTTCCAAATGGGTCAAAATTGTACAATGCAACAAAGCTTTCAGGCCGGATGAGCAATGGACTCGGTATTGGCGTTTTTAATGCCGTGAATGCCGCGCAATATGGAACAGCTGTTAATTACGACAGTGGACTAGAACGTGAAGTCATGATTTCACCACTAACGAACTACAATGTTTTTGTCCTCGATCAAAACTTAAAAAACAATAGCTCCGTTACCTTCACCAATACGAGTGTTTTGCGCTCCGGTGAGTTTTACGATGCCAATGTGAGTGGATTAAATTTCAACGTAAACACGAAAAATAATAAATTCAATTTCAACGGTAAAACAACGATGTCCGTTCAAAGAAGTGCCAATTCATCGATTGGGTATAACTATAACTTCAATTTTGGCAAGCAACGGGGAACGTGGATTTATGGTGTTGGATACCTAGAAGAATCCGATAAATTTGATCCAAATGACCTTGGATTCAATTACAACAATAACAAACGAATCTTGGAAGTTTCCGGAGCATACCGTAATTTCAAACCAAAATGGAAAGAACTGACGAAAATTATTTTAAGTGGATCCGTATCAAGCATGAGACTTTATGCTCCAAATAATTATGTGGGAACCTATTCGAACTTAGGTTTTGTTATCGTTTCCAAGTCCTTCAACGCAACTGGATTTGGTAATAACAATACGCTTACGAACAACTACGATTACTTTGAACCGAGGGTTTGGGGAAGTTTCTTTGTTCGACCGAAGAACTACAGTTTTAACTATTGGATATCAACCAACTATCAAAAGCGATTAGCACTTGATGCTGGAACGAATTACATCATCGTACTACGTGACAATTGGAAAGAATATGGATATTATTTTAGTCCAAGAATTCGTTTTACAGACTTCATTGCTTTCAGTTATAATTGGAGTCAAGATTTCGAACGAAACAGTGAAGGATATGCCGTTCCCTTTGATGAACCTGTAAACTTGCCTGCTGGAATCATCTTTGGAAATCGAGATCGAATCAACACGACTCAAACCATTTCCTTAGAATACATTTTGACCAATCGCATGGGGATCACCTTCCGTTTAAGGCATTACCGCTCTGCTATCAACTATCACTATTTCGGGACCTTAAATGAGCAGGGATTAATCGATGCCATTCCAAACTATCAAGGGTTAAATAATATCGGAGAATCAGCATATAACATCAATTACAATGCCTTCACGATTGATTGTCAATACCGATGGGTTTTCCAACCGAACAGTGAATTCAACATTGTTTGGAAAAACTCCATTTTCAGTGCGGATAAAGATGTGCAATCCATGTACTGGTCCAATCTGCAAAATACCTTAGCAAATGGACCAGTAAACAGTTTGTCCTTCAAGTTAATTTACTGGCTTGATGCCGGTAGTATGATTTCAAAAATCAAGTTGTAATTACCATTTGGAATACTCACCATCATTGGAGATATATCCATGTTGGTAGGTCTCGGTTGTGTAATCACTTTCTTCAATGAAACTTGGGTATACTTGGAGTTTTTCGTAGAAAATCTTTCCTCCCGATGGTACGGCAATCATAAACTTCACATTTTGATCGCGGAATTTATCCGATGTGGGAAAGGAATACATCGTTTCCAATAACATGCGATTGGCCTGGAATTCGTAGGCACAACGAATGTTTCTCGCTTTTTTCAATGCGGATTCATGCGTGCGTCCTTGTGAATCATTGATTTGTTTAATGTGAAACAAAGAATCACTGGATTGTGAATACACCAATTCAATTCCTTGAAGGTAAACTCGTCCATTCTTAATGGTTATTACCCCTTCATCTCCATTGCTTTTAATTTTGAAGCCATCGATCAATTGACCTTCAATGGATTTCTTTTCTATATTTAATTCAAGACCTGGAATTGTGGCAATTTCTTTTTCCACTTCTCCGTAGATCGCCATAGAACGTCCGATTTGAACCCCGCCTAACGAAACGAGAACCACGCCAACTACGAGTGTCATTCCGAAAATCGCTGTCAAAACTTTTAAATACGTGGCTTTGAATTGGGTGATCAGTCGGATTCCGAACAAATAACTTTGTGCGACAACGGCAATAGAAATCAAGGCAATACCCAAGTAAAAATAGGACTCATGGGAAGTGGACTCAAACAATAGTCCGCCGAAATCCTGGAAGGACATAAAACGTCCATTCAATTGAGCAGGAATGATATCCGGATTCACAAAGAAAAAGACAATAGCAAAAACGAAAATACCCGTTCCAAACAGCAAGGCCCAAATCCCAACGATCACAGAAATGATGCGGAGAATGCCAGAGATTGAGGATTGCATCCCCGAATTCTCCTTGAATTCTTTAGCACCTTTTTTGATTCGATTGGCTGCGTCTCCGAGCTCCGATTTCATGTTTTCAATGTTCACATGCTGACCTTTCATGCGCAGTTTATCGCTACTTGTTTTCGCCATTGGAACAATTGCCCACAGAACAATGTACAGCAAGAATCCAATTCCAAAAGTTAAAAAGGTAAGGACGTAAATTGCACGAATGATAACCACGTCAACGTTGAAATAAGCTGCAACACCGGCGCAAACTCCACCAAGCATTGCACGGTCACCGTCTCGAAACAAGCGTTTTTCTACGGGAGCATCTATTGATGACGTTGCCTCATCGCCATTACTACTAGATTCATCCGTAAAATCTTCTGGCTTTCCTAGTTTACCAATGATTTGTTCAATCATAGAAAGTTCAACTACCTGTTTGAAAGGTGTCAATTGCTGCTGCAGTAATTCGACCATCCGCAATTCGATGTCCTGAAGAATTTCATCACTCCCCTCCTCTTTTTGTAGGACTTGTTTTAATTGCTGTAAATACGTATTCAAACGATCAAAGGCCTGCTCCTCAAAAATGAATGGAATTCCTTGTAAATGAATGGAAACTGTTTTGTTCATAATCTTTGTATTATAAGGTTGTAATATGACTCACTGCTAATTGCAATTCTGTCCATGTGCGTTCTAATTCGCTTAAAAAAGCCTTTCCGTCTACCGTAATGGTGTAATATTTTCTTGGCGGACCAGACGTAGACTCTGCCCAGCGATAATCCAACAACTTCATGTTCTTCAATCTTGTCAATAACGGATAAATCGTTCCCTCCACTACCTTCAACTGCGCTAAATCCAGCCGCTCCAAGATTTCAGAAGGATAAGCTTCCTTCTTGTCCAATATGCTCAAAATGCAATACTCGAGTATTCCTTTGCGCATTTGGGACTGTGTATTTTCAACATTCATTTAGAAATATTTTATACAAAGATATATGTTTTGCTTTGTATTATGCAATACATAGTAGATAAACATAAAAAAAAGTGCTTGAATTATTTTAAGCACTTAAAGTAATCAAATGGTTCTGAGCAGATTAGACACTGATAATGCGCTTTGCAAGCAGTGCTTCCAAATTGACTGACCATTTTTGTTTCGCGAGAATTGCATCTTGGACAAGGAACGACCGTTGGAGCGGCAAAGAGTACGCTTTTATCCACCTCATTTTCTGGTGGAGCAATGCCAAATTCCTTCAGTTTTACTCGTCCTGACTCCGAAAGCCAATCCGTTGTCCAGGCTGGAGAAAGCACCAAATGCACTTTTGCCACAACACCATGTTCTTTTAACTTGAGTAGAATATCGTCCTCCATGGTTTTCATGGCTGGACAACCGCTATACGTTGGAGTGATGGTAATCTGCCATTCATCATTCAGGCACTCTACTCCACGTAACACACCAAGGTCCGCAAGCGATAATACTGGAATTTCAGGGTCACAGACCTCATCCAACCAAGAAAGAATGGATTCTTTCGTTACCATTTCATATTTGGATAGGCACGTTGCATGTATTGCAAGTCAGCCAACAAGAAACCTAAATGTTCGGAATGAATTCCTTTTCTACCGCCTTCAAATTGCCAATTGTTGGTTGGAATAACCAGCGTTGCTTCTTCTAGAACTGATAGTACGGTTTTCGACCACTGCGTTTTGATTTCATTCATTGAAGGGACTATGCCAGATGCAACCAACGATACATCATCTGTTGTCTCAAAAAACAATTCATCTGTATAGCGCCATAGAAGATCAAGTGCTGTTTGCGCACGTTGATGTGATTCATCCGTACCATCACCTAAACGGATCACCCATTCAGATGTATGTTTCAAGTGATACCTTGTTTCCTTCAGAGATTTTTCAGCAATGGCCGCAATTTGTTTATCCGTTGAATCAAGCAATTTTTCATACAATGGCTTTCTGAACGCATCAAATAAAAATTGGCGCATCATTGTATTGGCAAAGTCACCGTTCGGCTGCTCCAATAAAAGCGCATTTCGGTATTCGTTTTCAAATCGCAAAAATGCTAAGGCATCGTGGTCCTTCCCTTGTCCGTCCAACTCTCCTGCGTAATCCAACAAACTCATCGCTTGTCCGATTAGATCCAAAGAAATATTGGTCATGGCAATGTCCTCCTCTAAAATAGGACCATGTCCACACCATTCACCTAAGCGCTGACCTAAAATAAGGCTGTCGTCTCCTAAACGAAGAACGTAATTGTACAAAGATTCATTCTTCATCTTACATGTGTTTGATGCCGTCCGGCACTTCGTAAAACGTAGGATGACGGTACACTTTTGTGTCAGATGGTTCGAACAAAGAGTCTGCATCGGAAGGATCAGAAGCATGAACATTATTTGATTCAATGACCCAAATACTGATTCCTTCTGATCGACGTGTATAAACATCACGTGCATTTGCCAATGCTAATGTAGCATCCGGTGCACGTAAACTACCAACATGTTTGTGATTTAATCCTTGTTTGCTACGGATAAAAACCTCCCAAAGAGGCCATTCTCTGTTTGACATAGTTTCTAAATATAAATGTGTTATGCTGTTTTCTTCAATGCGCGTTTTTCCGCGTAGGCCATAGCTGCTTCACGCACCCACATTCCTTCTTCCTTCGCTTTTGTGCGTGCTTCAATGCGTTCTTTGTTGCAAGGACCATTTCCATTGACAACTTGCCAGAATTCATCCCAATTAATTGGACTGAAGTCATAATGACCCGTTTCTTCGTTCCATTTCAAATTAGGATCTGGAATTGTTAAACCAAGTATTTCAGCTTGAGGAACTGTTGCATCTACAAAACTTTGACGGAGCTCATCATTCGAAAATCGTTTGATTTTCCATTTCATAGATTGAGCAGAATTCGGTGATTCATCATCACTAGGTCCAAACATCATTAACGCTGGCCACCAGAAACGATTCATCGCATCTTGAGCCATTGCCTTTTGCGTCGGCGTACCATTGCAAAGTGTAACCAAACTTTCAAATCCTTGACGTTGGTGGAAAGATTCTTCTTTACAGATTTTCACCATTCCACGTGCATAGGGACCGTAAGAACAACGACACAAAGCAACTTGATTCATGATTGCCGCACCATCAACCAACC
>CALQBB020000009.1 GCA_943328715.2 Polynucleobacter meluiroseus
AATAGGCATCTAAAAACTGTGGCATTCCATTCTCATCTCCGTAGAATGTTTTACTTGCATCGGTTTCTGAGGTGTATGGACGACCATTTTTATCGTAAAGCGTTGTCGGCAAGTTTGCACGTGTATCTAAATCGTTGAACAAACCAAAAACATCAGTTTCTAGAATGATCTTATTCGTATTAATCATCGCAGAATAAACAGAATCCGACAATTGAAAGAGTCGTTTGTCATTCGAATGCAAGGACCCAAAAACGTAGGATTTTTGTTTTAAGCCATTTCCAGAAATTTCCCAAAGTAATTCCCTATCGGCAAAGTAATTTTGACCAAATGCTAAAAAGCAAGAGCCGTAAATTGCACAAAGTATAACTAAGTATTTCATCTTAACTTCAAAGGTACATTTTTACACCGAATCAAATGAATATTCGTTGCACATGTTGTTCGCCAAAGGCGTAGGCAAGGTAGGCTAACGATGGAATTTCTTTTGTCAAGATAATGGGGGACTTTCTACCCAAAGAAATTTTACCGTGTGTAGCTGACAATTCGAGTGCTGCAGCGGCATTGATCGTTAATGCGTTGATTCCTTCTTCTGGGGTCATCTTTTGTTTGATGCACGCCAAAGACAAGATCGTCATTAAGTCGTAATTCGGTGAAGACCCTGGATTAAAATCACTTGCCAAAGCCACTGGGAGTCCTGCATCTATCATACGTCGGGCATCACCAAACGGAATAGACAAAAAGTGAGAACACCCTGGAAGTAGGGTAGGGATGGTGTTGCTTTGTTTCAGTGCAAGAATGTCGTTTTCGTCAATTTCTTCCAAATGGTCTACAGAAATGGCGCCAAGTTCAATGGCTTTTTGAACGCCGCCAAGGACACTAAATTGATTGACATGCACTTTAGGTTTAAGTCCAAAGGCAATTCCAGCTTTTAGTATTTCTTCCATTTCAAGGACAGAGAAATAATTGCGCTCACAGAAGACATCGATGTAATCTGCCAAATCTTCCTTATGAATCGCGGGCAACATTTCCTGAATGATTAAGTCGATATATCCTCGTTTATTTTCTTTATACTCAGCTGGAAAAGCGTGTGCGCCTAAAAAGGTTGCTTTGATGCTAATGGGCATGCATTCTTTCAAACGTTTGATGACACGAAGCATTTTAAGCTCACCTTCTAGTGAAAGTCCATAACCAGATTTGATTTCAAGGGCACCAGTTCCCGTTTGAATAATGCGTTCAATTCGTTGTTTGGCAGAGACAAATAGTTCATCCTCCGATAGCTCACTTAATTTCCTTGCAGAGTTTAGGATTCCGCCGCCTTTTGCAGCAATTTCCTCATAACTAAGTCCGTGAATTCGGTCGACAAATTCTTCTTCGCGTGTTTTTGCAAAAACGGTATGTGTGTGCGAATCCACAAAAGCGGGAAGCACGTAGCATCCATCGGCATCCACAATTTCAACATCGCGCCAATCGAGAATCCCTTCCCATTCTGACATTTTTCCATAGTCGATGACCTCACCGTCTTCTAATGCTAAGAACGCATCTTCAATTAGGTCTAATTGCTTCATTTCAGCACCTTTCCGTACAGTCGGAATTTGTTCACCCGCTTGTACGAGTCCTTTGATGTTTTTAATAAGGATTTTAGACATAGTTGGAATTTGATATAAAGATACTTCCTTGTTTCATTCACTCGGAAAATCGAGGAGAAAATTGTATATTTAGGTAAAAAGAAAATGAAAAAAGAGGAGTTGGGCTCATGGGGAGAAGATGAGGCGTTGAATTTTTTACAAAGGAAAGGATTTCAGTTAATTGATCGAAACATCCGTTTTAAGAAGTGGGAAATTGACCTCGTACTCATGGATGGAGAAGAATTGGTCGTTGTGGAAGTAAAAGCGAGGTGTACCGCACAAATTGGCGAGCCATGGCGAGCTGTTACGAGGTCCAAACAACGTCAAATTATTAAAGTTGCCGATCGCTATGTTCAAGATAACCAGATAGACAGAAATGTTCGTTTCGATATTATTTCAATCGTTCACAATCAATATCAAACAAGTATTGAGCACATTGCGGATGCCTTTTCAGCGTAACTTGCTTAAATGTGTAAAGCACGGTTATCTGTAGCAGCTAATGCCGCTTCCTTCAATGCTTCTGAATAGGTTGGGTGTCCGTGACAGATACGTGCAATGTCCTCTGCTGAAGCACGGTATTCCATTGCGGTAACTGCTTCCATGATTAAATCGGCAGCTCTTGGTGCAATCATGTGTACTCCTAGGATTTCGTCAGTTTTTTCATCAGCCAAAACTTTGATGAAGCCACTTGTATCCATACTTGCTCTAGCTCTTCCTAACGCTTTGATTGGGAAACTTCCAGCTTTGTAGGCAATGCCAGAAGCTTTCAACTCTTCTTCCGTTTTTCCAACAGCAGCAATTTCTGGCCACGTATAAACAACACCAGGAATCAAGTTATAATTGATGTGTGGTTTTTGTCCGGCGATCATTTCCGCAACAAATACGCCTTCTTCTTCAGCTTTGTGAGCGAGCATTGCGCCACGAACTACATCACCGATCGCATAGATGTGACTTAATTTCGTTTGAAGGTGCTCATTCACGTCGATTTGACCTCTGTCTGTAGCACTTAAACCTGCTTTCTCTAGGTTTAATCCTTCGGTATAAGGTTTTCTTCCAACCGCTACGAGGCAATAATCTGCTTCAAGCGTTACGGTTTCACCTTTTTTATTTTCAGCTGTTAAAACAACTTTTTTACCTTTATTTTCAACTTTCACTACGCGGTGTTCCATGTGGAATTTGAATCCTTCTTTTTTAAGAATTTTAGTAAATTCTTTGCCAATTCCGGCATCCATTGTTGGAAGAATCGTTGGTGCAAATTCAACGACTTCCACTTCTGCACCCAACCTTGCATAAACGGAACCAAGTTCAAGTCCAATGACACCACCACCGATAACAAGCATTCTTTTTGGAATTTCCGTCATGTTCAAAGCCTCGGTAGAGGTGATAATGCGTTTTTTATCCGGCTCCATGCCTGGAAAAAAGTTTGGTTTTGAACCCGTAGCAATAATGATATTTTTTCCTTGTAGTGAAGTTTCTGAGCCATCCGCTCCTTTCACCAAAATCGTGTTTGCATCAGAAAAAGAACCATGACCGTGAAAAACGGTTACTTTGTTTTTATCCATTAGGAATTTTACTCCGGAACATGTTTGACTTACCACTTCATTTTTGCGGTTAATCATTTGTGTCAGGTTTGCTTTTAAGCCAGTAATTTCGATTCCATGCGTTTGGAAATTGTGTTGTGCATTATGGAAATGCTCTGATGAATCCAACAAAGCTTTAGAGGGAATACAACCCACATTTAAACAAGTACCACCTAAGGTATTGTATTTTTCTACAAGCGCTGTTTTTAGTCCAAGTTGTGCACATCGAAGTGCTGAAACATATCCACCTGGACCCGATCCTACTACAATTACATCAAAAGCATTCATCTCACAAATTTTCGTCAAAGTTAGCACAACAATTTACAAGTTAAAAGCAGAAAGGGGATATCCGTAAATAAAAACAAACTCTTTTGGGATTTTTACGTTTATAACACAGATGAAAAATTACTTGATTATTGGCTACGGTTGGCTAGGAAAAGCACTTGCGGCAGAACTTAAAAGCGAGGAACTTAACATTTGGGCGAGTACTACGGATGCCAATAAACTGATTGACATCCAATCGAACGGATTTTTTGGCATTCCAGTAGCTAAAACGAACCAAGTACTTTCTTGGAAACAATTACCAGAAATACATTTTGACAAAGTAATCATCACCTTACCACCATTCGTGGGTGTTCTTGAATCCTTGAATAATTTACTCGGATCCCTCTCGTTTTCTCAGCTTGTTTTTACGAGTTCAACAGGTGTTTATATAGAGTCGGATAGCTTGATCAACGAATCGTCACCTGTCGATGAATCACATCTGGTTTTCCAAATGGAAACCTGTATTCGTTCACTGACAAAATCACCTTGTCAAATTCTTCGATTGGCCGGACATATCGGTCCAAACCGACATCCTCTTCGGTATTTCTTGCGGCATAGACGTCCTATTTCAAATGGACAAGCTCCAGTTAATTTAATTCATCAATCGGACATGATTGCAGCGATTGTGGTTCTGTTGCAAGATGTTCAACAAGATGAAGTGTACAATCTTTGTTGGCCAGATCACCCCACAAAGGAGAGGTACTATGGTGATTTAGTCCTTGAAATGGGAGAAGAACAGCTGAACTTTTTAGAGGGTAATCATGGCAAGAAAATTGACGGAAGTAAAATCACCAACGAAACAAGGTTTAATTATCACTATTCAATACACGAAATCAATCGATTAGATTTGAGAAAAGACAACATTTGACCTATTTTTGCGTCTTAGAAGCAACATGAAGAATCTCTACCTTATTATTTCCTTTTTCATGATCACGAATAGTTATGCATCGCATATTATTGGTGGAGATATCTATTATGATTATTTGGGAAATAATCAGTACCGTTTTTTCATTACGTTGTACCGTGATTGTAATTCAACAGGAGCGCAATATGATGACCCCCTTGCTTTAACAATTTACAAAGTAAACAATGTCTTTTTTCAGAACGTTCTCGTTCCTTTTCCCGGCAGCGTCATTTTGCCGATTAATTTCAATAATCCGTGTGCCACACCACCTAACAACATATGTGTAGAGCGAGCAATCTATACGACAGTGGTCACACTTCCGCCAACTCCTGGAGGCTATGATGTTTCCTATCAGCGCTGTTGCAGAGGCCCAAATATTACCAACTTATTGTTTCCTGACGATACAGGGATAACACTTACGACACACGTTCCTGGTTCAGATACTGGATTCACGGCAAATAGTAGCCCGCGTTTCACGAATTATCCACCAGTATTACTCTGCAACAATGACGAGCTCATATTTAATCATGTTGCGACAGACCCAGATGGAGACCAATTGGTCTATTCACTAGTAACTCCATGGTCTGGAGCAAGTTCAGCGAATCCGCAGCCAACACAAGCACCCGCACCACCTTATTTTCCTGTGCAATGGAATGGTGGAACGTTTAATGCACAACAACCACTTGGTGCAGGTTCTTCCACTGTGATAGACCCTGCAAGTGGAGTTCTTACCGTGAATCCAAACATGATTGGATTATTTGTTGTCGGCGTTTGCGTCAAGGAATATAGAAATGGTGTATTGGTCGGACAAACGATTCGTGATTTCTTATTTCGTGTCTTTGACTGTAATATTGTGATGCAGGCCTTGTTGCCACTCCAAACACAACTACCAACTTTCGTGTCTTATTGTCAAGGTTTGAATGTCCAATTTGTGAATAACTCATATGGAGGAACCTCTTATGCCTGGAACTTTGGGGTGCCAAATATCACTAGCGATGTAAGTGCTCAGTTTGCTCCGAATTATACCTTTCCCTCGCCGGGAAATTACAATGTTCAATTAATTGTAAACCCAGGAATGCCTTGTACGGATACTGCGTACATGAACATCGTTGTAAATAATCCACTCAGTGTTTCCTGGTCTGCTCAAGATTCCTTGTGTATTCTTGGAAATAATTTTGATTTTATCGCGAATGTGTCCAATCCAGCTGCTAGTCTTTCGTGGGTACTCGATCCTACAGCGAGTCAAACTTCTGGAACAGGTAATTCCTTGTTCAACGTGACTTTTTCAACGCCAGGCTACCACACGATTGAAGTCATTGCGGATGATGGATTTTGTCAATTAAGTTATGTGGACTCCGTGTTCATCTTTGATGTTCCTACAAGCGGCATTTCGGTACCTCCATTAGTTGAGTGTCTCGGTTTCACCATCCCATTTGGCAATAGCTCCAGTTCGGCAATCAATTATTCATGGGATTTTAGTTTAGGATCGAATAGTGTTGGACAAAGTAATCTGACTGCACCAACCTTTACTTTTCCAGCACCCGGTGTTTACACCGTTCAATTAATTGCTAGTTCCTTTTCTACCTGTTCAGATACGTCTCAAGTTCAGGTAACCATTAAAGAACCATTGGTCATGTCGATTAGCCATACCGATTCCCTATGTATCGATGATACTTTTGATTTCTTTGCCACGGTTTCCGGCCCTAGCAATGCGACTTTTCAATGGGACTTCGGAATGAATGCGAATCCAACTTCTTCTTCCAATCTTTCTGTTCAAGGTGTTTCATACACACAGTCAGGAGCAATGCCAGTCTACTTTATTGGACAATATGACAACTGTTCCGACACCATTCAATCGAATGTACAGATTTTTGGACACGCGACCATCGATTTCATGTTTATCAATACGCTGCAGTGTGCACCTTCTCTTGCACAATTCGTAAACTTAAGTCAATCGGATGTACCCGTTCAATACTATTGGGACTTCGGTGATGGAAACACTTCTACAGCGGTGAATCCCAATCACATTTACCTTACTCCGGGAAATTATAGTGTTGGATTAACCTTGAATCAGCTCTATGGATGCATGGATACACTTTTCTTGTTGCAACAAGACTTAGTCACCGTTAATCCTTCGCCAATTGCCGGATTTGTTGTCAATCCAGATAAGGTTGATGTGTGTCAGAATACAGTATCATTCTTCGATCAGTCTAGTGGAGCGACCAACTACCAGTATGTTTTTGACAATAGAGAATATACTTCCAATCTGGCTAATTTTAGTCACGACTACATCAATTCAGGTTCAGATTATCCGATACAAATTGTATCCAATCAATTTGGCTGTCGAGATACGGCAAGACGAACGGTGATGGTGGAACCATTTTCGATTTACATTCCAAACACATTTATTCCCGATCAAAATAATCGAAACGAGTTATTTATTCCTGTTACAGATTTTGATGTGGTTGCATGGGAGTTCAGTATTTACAACCGTTGGGGAGAAGTGATCTTTCAAACCAATGATCCAAAGCAAGCATGGGACGGTCAGTTAGATGGCGTCATGTGTCAAGATGGACTCTATAGCTATAAGGTAAAATTCCGTTCGTGTGACAAACCCTATATTTGGCAAGTACTGGATGGATTCGTGACCTTGATTAGGTAATGCTATTTGCGTAAAACGAAGTTTTGACCAAGGTATACTTTTCTTACCTGTTCATCTGATGCTAATTCTTCTGCCGTACCGGATTTCAGGATGCTTCCTTCAAACAGTAAATACGCACGATCGGTAATCGACAATGTTTCTTGTACGTTGTGATCTGTGATGAGAATACCAATATTCCGTTTCTTAAGTTCAGAAATAATGCTTTGGATGTCTTCTACTGCAATTGGATCTACTCCAGCGAAGGGTTCATCTAACAGGACAAATTTCGGATTCGTTGCTAAAGCTCTGGCGATCTCGGTTCTTCTTTTTTCTCCTCCGGATAATCGGTTACCCAGATTTTTACGAACATGCGTTAAACTAAATTCCTCTAGCAGTTGTTCCAATTTTTCGGATCGTTCTTCTTTGGACATCGATGTCATTTCGAGAATCGCCATGATGTTATCTTCTACGCTCAGTTTACGAAAAACAGAAACTTCTTGTGGAAGGTAACCAATGCCCATCTGTGCACGTTTGTACATGGGTAGCTTCGTGATTTCAACATCATCTAAAAACACGGATCCTTCATCTGGACGAACCAATCCGACCATCATGTAAAAAGACGTGGTTTTTCCGGCTCCGTTTGGGCCTAAAAGTCCAACAATCTCACCTTGTTTCACTTCCACTGAAACACCGTTTACGACAGGTCTTCCTTTGTAGGTTTTTCGAATATGTTCAGTGTACAATTTCACGATACGAAGGTATTAAAAATTCAAGGCATAACGTGCACGTATTCCAAACGGACTTTGTCCGGGAATAGGGTGGGTCATTCTCCATACGAGGTCAACACGAATGACTTTCAAAATATTCTCAATACCAATAGACGTTTCCATGTATGGAATGCCATTAAATCGTTTCACAAAATCTGGAATTAACATCGCTTGTTCATGCTTTTGACTGATGTCACCATATAGAATCCTTCCTGTTGATACAAGACGCAGGTTCAGTTTTTTCACCAAAGGAATGCGGTCAAAAAACAATCCTTCCCAATGATTTTCAATAAAACCAGTAACGTACTTGTCACTAATGAATTCCATGAAGTTTAATTTATTGAAGGTACTCGTCAACAACCATAAGGATTGATTCCCTTCATGAACCTTTAGGAAAGGATACGCTGTGGTTCCGAAAATGTATCCAGCTGTTACACCGTAACGCATGCGTCCTAGGACTCCTAATTGTGTATTATGCTCCATTTGAAACTCCAAGCGTTGGTAGTTGTACTCGCTGCCAAAAATATTTTTCATCCCAATGATGGCTTGAAGGGAAAAAATTGGATAGACAGACCTCAAACTGGTTCGATCAAAATACCCGGATAAAAATTCCTCTCCTTTGGTCCATCTGACGCGACCAATAAACTCAAAGGTTTTAATGTTAGAGACATTAGCGGTGTCGAAATTGAGCACGCGTTGGTAATTCGCTAAACCAAGAGGAGTGTAACTTTTCCATTCGAATCCACCATAAAGAATGAGGTCCTTTTTGATGTCTTTTTCTAAATTCAGTCCAATTTTATTCACGAAGGTCAATTTATCGAAAGGCGCCGTGTTGAAGACCGTTGCAAAAGTACTACCCATCGAAGCAGCAGTGGGAGATTGACCAATTTGTTCAATGTCATAGGAGTAAATGCCGGTGAGCATTCCTCGTTTTTTCGGTGTAATGTTATATCGGATTTTTCCTGCATACTTCAATTTCTCATCTCCAAAACCGTAGGCCACTCGTCCACCGAGTTCAAGTCGTTTGGAGAAATCGTTCGAAGTTCTCAGTGCTAAAGCTACGCGGTAATTCTCCACTGGGTTTTTACTGATTAAGGACGTTGCATTTCCCAGTTCTATTTTGTTGAATTGAAAATACCCCGTAGTTGCGAAGTAGATCAGTTTTTTCATCGACTTGTAAAAGGTCGTTTTACTGAGTGAATCGACCATTTCTTCAATGTGTTTTTCTTGCACATTCAGTGTAATTGGACGATTACTTTGCCAATATTCTGCACTCCTCAATTTTGCACTATCACTCATTTCAACGGAATTATCGGTGTAAAACGAGTTGTCCTTTGCTTGATTGATAACAAAGTCACTTCGTTTGCTGTATTTCCGTCCGAACATCCCGAGAACTTTGGATTCCTCCGTCAAACGAAACTCCAAAATAAGTCGTTCCTCGGTGAGCATCCATACTTCATTTTGAACTTGATCGAAAACGTGTTCAAAGTAGAAATTTTGAATATAGTTGAGATTGGCATCCGGAGAAATAGATGCCTTGATTTGTTTTACAGCGTAGGTTGTATCGTTGATCCACATTTCACCAGTGAAGGCAAGGTCACCCGTTCTTTTGGGCTCAAAACGCAGTTTGTAACACCAATCTGAACCGATGAATGTAGAATCTTCGAGCACGAATTGATAGTAGGACCGTGCGAAAGGTGCCAATGGACTGATAAATGATTTATTGAACAAATCATAGATGTTATCATAGATG
>CALQBB020000010.1 GCA_943328715.2 Polynucleobacter meluiroseus
GCACATGATGTGTACGTTGCTGTTCTTGACAAACAAGATCCTAATGGTACAGGACAAGAAGCTCCAATTTGGGATTCATTGCAAGCTCGCGCAGATGGATTTTATTCTCCTATCTACAACACATCCAACGCTTTCTATTGGAACGGAAACGATGCCATTATGTTGGCAAAAGGAACATTACCTTCTACAGCGACAACCTTAATCAATGCAACCAATGTACCTGGATTCGCCATTGTGGATCTTTTCGGGAAAATTGGAGAGAATCCTGCGAATGAAACAGGAACATCTTCCGGTAACGATGGAGCATGGTCAACACAGTTTCCTTACAGCACAGGTTTAGGTGTGTTAATCACTAAAGATCATTCTATGATTCGTAAATCAACGATCGTGAAAGGTTCAACAACGAATCCATCGTTTTTTGATCCACTTTTAGATTACGATTCTATTCCACCGGTAATCGTTCGTTTAGACGCAAACGGTGATACGCTTTATGGCACAAGTGGAAATCCTATTCTTGATGGTAACTGGAGCTCACTTGGAACCCACAACTGTTCATGTAACCCTGCTGCGGTAAATGAAAATGAAGCGAGTTCTTTAAGCGTTTATCCAAATCCAAGCAACGGACTTGTAAACATTAAAAGCAACGGAAGTATTCGTAAAATTCAGGTGTTAAACTCACTTGGACAAACGATCTACACACAAGCAAACATCGGTTCAAAACCAGTTATTTCTCTTGATTTAAGCGATTTCAGTGGTGTTTACATCATTCGAATCACAGATGTTAACGGACAACAAATGATCCGTAAAATCATCTTAAGATAAGTACGGCAGTTTATTGTCCTACTCGAAAAACGATGAAATATTTTATTCTTATTCTTTTCGCGTGCTTTGCTGAATGGAGTTTCAGTCAGGCTACTGCAAAAATCACTGGTGAAGTCAGCGAAAATGCTACGAATCAACTTTTAAGTGGCGCTAAAATCATCCTTTACAACAATAAAGGTGTGGTGATGAAAAGAGCCATGTCCAATTCACAAGGGATTTACGAAATGACCGATGTGACCTACGGCGATTATACCATCACGTTTAAAATGATGGGATTTGATTCGATGGTTCAGGAAATTCAAGTTTCTAAACCTTTCTTGACGGTCAATTTTTACATCGGTGCAAGTCAAGAATACCGCGAAATCAAAGTCATTGGTAATCTAGCCGGCTCGCAAAATGTCCCTGTCGCTGTCACCAAAATTCCCCTGCAAAAAATTACTGAAGAACTTGGTTCTCGTGATTTACCGATGTTGCTAAATGGAACTCCTGGAGTTTATGCGACACAACAAGGTGGTGGAGATGGAGATGCACGAATCAATGTACGTGGATTCGATCAGCGAAACGTTGGGGTTATGATCGATGGTGTTCCCGTGAACGACATGGAAAATGGTGCCGTTTATTGGTCCAATTGGTTTGGACTAGATGCCATTACTGCTCAAATGCAAGTTCAACGTGGACTCGGTGCGACTAAAATTGCGATGCCATCCATTGGTGGAACCATAAATATCATCACACAAGGTGTCTCAAACAAACCCGGTGGATCATTTCGTCAAGAATACGGAACAGGGAATTTATTGCGCTCTACACTTTCCTACAATACCGGAATGACGAAATCAGGTTGGGGATTGACGTTTTCTGCATCCTATAAACAAGCGGATGGATGGGTTTATGGAACTCCAAGTCAAGGAAAATTTGGGTACATCAAAGTATCAAAGAAAGTGGACAAACATTTAATGACCTTATCCGCATTTGCAGCACCACAAGCGCATGGACAGCGTGCTTACAATCAAGCCATTCAATATTTTGATGAAAATACAGCAAGAAATCTTGGTGCGCCAATTGATACAAATATGATTTTCTCTGATATGGGCATTCGCTTCAATCAACATTGGGGATATCAAACGAATAGTGACGGAAAAAAAGAAATACTGAACGAACGACTTAATTTCTATTCAAAACCTCAATTTACCTTAAAGGACTTTTGGACAGTCAATGATAAATTGTCCATTTCAAACATTGCCTATGTTTCTGTTGGTCGTGGAGGTGGAACAAGTATCTTCAATTCAAGTGCGTTGCTAAGAGATTCTACAGGATTGATTAATTGGGATTTGGTTATAAAAGAAAATCAAGTGAATTCCCTTTTTGGCACACCGAATACAGATCCAATTTACCATCCGACGGAAATAAAATCGAGTCAAATATTATTAGCAAGTATCAACAATCACTTCTGGGCTGGATACCTGAGTCAATTCAATTATAACTACTCTAAAAAACTAGAGTTTTCTGGTGGAATTGATTTCCGTTATTACCAGGGGTCTCACTACCAGGTAATTACAAACTTATTAGGCGGTGACTATTTTGTGAGTACCGCAGATAAAAACGATGCGGATCCGATGCAACGTGTGGGTGACAAAATTGCGAAAAATGCATTTAACGCAGATCGCGATGGGATTGTACAGTGGACAGGTGCTTTTGGACAAATGGAATATACTGGAAAGAAGTTGTCTTACTTTGTTAACGTATCTGGGATTTTAAATGGATATAAAGGAGTTGATCGTTTCCAAAAACGAGTTCTCGATTTAGGAGATACCGTATTACGAATTGGCGCTCTCGATACAATTACCTACAACGGAACAACGTATGATGCGAGCAATAAAGATCTGAAGTATTACGCGACAGACTGGAAATTCTTACCTGGCTTTACCTTTAAATCCGGATTAAGCTATAAAGTACAGAAAAATGCAACGGCTTATGTCAATGTTGGATACTTAAACCGAACACCGCAATTCTCGAATGTCATTGATAACAATACAAATAGTTTCTTTGGCGAAATCGTTAACGAAAAAATTCTTTCTGCAGAAGGTGGGTACAATTATGCCAAAGAGAAATTTGGATTCAATGTCAATGCATATGCAACGAATTGGAAAAATAAACCTTTTCCTTACGGTGTAGCTGTTCCGGATCCAAATGACCCAACTGAGTTCATCCGTGTAAACATAAACGGGATGGATGCCGTTCACCTCGGTGGTGAGTTTGATGCAGCATTCAAGTTTTCCAAGAAACTTTCAGGAGACATCATGGTATCCGTTGGACAATGGTATTGGAATTCATCCAAAACAGTGTTTATTCCTCAATATGATTCACTCGAATTTAGTTTCGACGCGAAAGGAGTGCATGTTGGTGACGCCGCACAAACCGCAATGGCAGCTGCGTTGAGGTATGAACCCATTAAAAATGGATACATCAAGGTGCAACTACAATATTTCGATCGCTATTATGCAAACTTTGATCCATTCTCTTTGCAAGGAGTAAATGGTGGTAGAGATTCTTGGAAAATGCCATCCTATGCCCTATTAAATGTATTTGCTGGATATAAATTTCCGTTCAAAACATTCTCATTGCTCACAACCGCAACCATCACAAACGCTTTAAATACAATGTATATTTCAGATGCGACAAATAACGCAAATGATATTTACAACACCTTCGATGCTCAATCTGCGAGCGTCATGTTTGGAGGTGGATTTAGATTTAATGTTTCACTCGCAATTCAATTTTAATTATGACAAAAGGAATACTTAGTTTTTTCGCTTTATTTACTGTCCTCAGTTTGAAAGCACAAACCATTTCTCAAGTTCGAAACTTAGGGATCGGTCAAACAGTTACTGTTACTGGCGTTGCCACGAATGGTAGCGAACTTGGAAACATTCGTTATATACAAGATGGTACTGCCGGTATTGCTTGTTACGGATCTATCGTTTCATCCGTTCAACGTGGAGACTCTATCACAGCAACAGGGGTTTTATTTGACTTCAGTGGTTTATTGGAATTGTCCCCAACATCGAATGTGATCAACCATGGTCCAGGTGTTTTGCCTCTAGCGCAAACGATTCCATTCTCTAGTGCAACAGAAACATTGGAAGCTCAATTGGTGCGTTTCGATAACGTTACATTTGTGCAAACAGGAAGCTTTGCCACAGGAAACAGTACAGTTCAAGTTTCAAATGGAACCGCTACATTTGATGTGCGCGTGAATGGTTCAACAAACATTGATGGAACAGCGATTCCAACTGGACCTATTTCCATCGTTGGAGAACTTGGACAATTCAATGCGAATTATCAAATTATCCCAAGAAATTTATTAGACATTTTCCCTTACGTTGCTCCGGCAAGAGAAATTAACGTGAAAGTGAATGGTAATACTGTTTTGAATAACGATACCTATATCGTAGGTACAACCGCTGCAACAAGCGTGACCATCGAAAATACAGGAGTTTCAAGTTTGACACTTTCAGGCGTAACTTTTACAGGGACAAACGCTTCTGAATTTGGAATTAACCTAACAACTGGAACAGTCGCTGGATTAGGAAGTAACAATTACTCTTTGACATTCACTCCGACCGGAACTGGTACGCGCACAGCGACACTTTCCATTGCAAATAATGACAGCGATGAAAATCCATACATCATCAACTTATATGCAATTGGAACAAATAACTTGGCAACAGAGCCAACAATGAATCCATCAAATTTAACTTTCCCGTTAGTAAAAGCGTACACCATTGGTGGACAATATACTGCTGGAACGAATGCTGAAAATTACATCGTTCTTTGGAAAAATGGTTCTGCAGTAACAGGAATGCCTACAGATGGCACAAGCTACAAAAGAGGAGATGTTGTTGGCGATGCACGTGTGGCATACATCGGAAGCGGAACTGGATTCACACCACGTGGAATCATCGCTAATCAAAACTACCATTTTGCGGTATACGCATTTAATGGACCAACTGGATTTGAGAATTACAAAACAACAACACCCGCTATCGGAAACGTAACTAGTCAAGGTGAACAAATTGGAAACTACTATGCTGGAATCAATTCTGCATCAACATCTTTTTTAAGTGATTTAAGTGCCTTGATTAATCCACACACTGTTGTTTCGTATTTCAATTACAAAACGACTGTGATGAATCAATTTGAAATTCGTGACACAACGAACGGACAATCATTCGTGACGTGTGTATACTCAGGAGAACGCAAAGTATTTGACGAGCCATTTGACTGGACAGCACAAGGATATTCACGCGAACACTCTTATTGTCACTCATGGATGCCGACATTCCCAGCTGATAATCCAGAGCAACCGGAATACAGTGACCAACACAACTTATGGCCAACGAATTTGCAACAAGCAAATACACCGAGAAGTAACCTTCCATTAATGGACATCGATGGGAATGTGGTATTTACCTACTTGGAAGGAAGTGTAGGATATAGCGGAAATCAGTTGGTGTACGAACCACGTGCTGCGCAGAAAGGAAATGCTGCACGTTCAATCTTCTACATGGCTACTGCTTACAATGGTCAGGGTGGAAACAACTGGCAAATTCCAGCAAACCAAAGTCAAGAGTCTTTGAAAACATGGCACTTCGCTGACCTTCCGGATAATTATGAAATTGCTCGAAATGAATTTATTTTCAGCAAACAAGCAAATAGAAATCCATATGTTGACTCTGTGAATTTTGCTTGTCACGTGAACTTCGCGAACATGTCCTATTTGGTTTGTGACGCAGGAATCGAAGAAAAATTAGCAGCTAATTTTTCCGTATTCCCAGTTCCTACTTCCGGTAAATTGTTTGCACAAGTAAACGGACTAGAAATCGTTGAATACACCATTACGGACATGCAAGGAAGAGTAATTAAATCTTCATCCAATGTTCAAGTTCCAGTTTTAGAATTGGGAACAACTGAATTAAAATCTGGAATGTATCTTCTACAAGTTGGAACAGCATTCGGTCAAGTTCAACGCGAATTTATCGTCGAGTGATCCGAATAAACAGTATACTTTTTTTGATTGGAGCAAGCCTTGTGGCTTGCTCTTCTCATTTCACCATATTACCCACAAGTGGGAAAACAGCCATTCTTGAAAACAATCAAGATCAAACGGTCATAAAAGAAGTTATTCAACCCTACAAAGACTCGGTTGAAAAAGTCATGAGCACTGTTTTGGCAACAGCAGCTATCGATTTCGAAAGTGGAAGACCAAATAGCCTACTTGGAAATTGGACCGCAGACGCACTCTTTGCCAATCAAACTCGGACTGTTCGCATGAGCGAACCCGTTTTCTGCCTGTTGAGTGTTGGTGGATTAAGATCAGCTATCGGAAAAGGGAACGTTACTCGAGGTGATATTTTTCGACTCATGCCCTTCGATAACCAAGTGGTTTGGATGCGCATGCCAATTGCCAGTTTAACGAAAATTGAAGCGTATTTGAATCAATCTGGTGGTGAACCAATTTCCAATGCGCAGCTCATTCAAGGAAAACTTGTCTTAAACGGAATACAAGAAAACACCACACATTTTTGGGTGATTACCAGCGATTATTTAGCAAATGGTGGTGACCGCATGGGCTTTTTTCTTGACGCGATCGATCGACAACAAAAACCCCAGCTTTTGCGTGATATTTTTATGGCAGAATGTCAACTTCAAGGAGAACTCATTGCTTCTCCGGAAAAACGGATCCAACTGAAATGAAAAGACGTAGTTTTCTAAAAACAAGTATTCTCGGTTCCAGTGCGTTCGTGCTGCTTTCCTCTTTTCGTTTGAATCGCTCTTTTCAAACCTTGAAGGAGAAAAAGTTGGTCATTTTACACACGAACGATACGCATTCACAAATTGAACCATTCCCAGCTAATCATCCCAAATACGCAAACAAGGGTGGAGTGGCAAAACGGGCAAAATTAATCGAAGAAATCCGCGAGCAAGAGGAGCATGTTCTTCTTCTAGATTCCGGAGATATTTTTCAAGGAACACCCTACTTCAATATCTTCCATGGTGAATTAGAGATGAAACTCATGAGTGCGATGCAATATGATGCCGCAACGATGGGAAATCATGATTTCGACATTGGTTTAGATGGCTTTTTGAACGCAAAAAAATTCGCCAATTTTCCTTTTTTATGTGCGAATTATGATTTTTCCGAAACAGCATTAAAGGATCAAACCAAAGCCTATCACATTTTTCGTAAAGCGGGATTAAAAATTGGTGTTTTTGGTATTGGGATCAAATTAGATGGCTTGGTTCCCGCAGAGAAATTTGGAAAAACAAAATACCTGGAGCCAATCAGTGTTGCCAATCAGATTGCAAGTGAACTTCATGAAAAAGGCTGTGATTTGATCATTTGTTTATCTCACCTAGGTTATAGCTATGTAGAGACAACGAAACCTAGTGACGTCAGATTAGCGGCTGAAAATGAGCACATCGATTTAATTCTTGGTGGACACACCCACACATTTATGGAAGCACCAACCACTTTTGAAAATAAAGGAGGGAAGAAAACGGTTGTGCACCAAGTTGGATTTGGTGGAATCTTTTTGGGACGCATTGACATCAGCGCGACTCATATTTCTTGCCGTAAACACAGCATCGAATAATCGCGTATCTTTAACACATGAAAGTTTGGACGGTCTTGTTATTCATTGTGTTTTTTTCCTGCACCAAGGAAGTGAAAATCGATATTCCTGGATACCAGAATCAACTAGTTGTGGATGGAATCATTGAGACTGGCGGACATCCAATCGTTCTACTATCACAAAGTGCCAATATTTATGAGCAAAGTGATTTAGCAGCATACATTTCTCGTTTTGTTTATGATGCACAGCTAAACGTCATTTCTGGGAACGACACGTTTCCCTTATCCCTGTTTACGATAGCTGAACTTCCGATAAACAGTCAGAAAAAGGTAGCTGAAATGCTGCGTTTAGATTGGAACGAAGCCTTACTACTTCCCATTAAAGTGTATAGTTCGATTGCCTTGGTTGCGCAAGCAAACACCTCCTACACCTTGGAAATTAAGCATCAAGGGAAATCGTTCAAAGGAACCACTCATTTACCCAATCCCACTCCCCTGGATTCAATTTACTGGAAACCGGTCGCGGGAAATATGGAATATGGTTACTCTTGGGCACGTTTAAGCGATCCAGCTAATCAATTTGATGGATATAAATGGGAAGTGAAGCGCATTAACCTTAAAGCAAATGGCGAAGAATTAGACGATATCTACAAACGTGGATTTGGTGGATTCTTTTCGGATCAATTTTTTGATGGTCAAACCATTGAGTTTTATTACGAGAATCCCTTAAAACGAAAGGACACCACCCATTTAAAGGAATTCAAAAGAATGTACCGTTTAGGAGATTCCGTGGTCGTAAAATTTTCAAAAATGGATCAACAGGTGTTTTCGTTTTACGATAAAAAATACGCACAACTGAACTCAGCTGCTAATCCATTTTCTACGCCGATTAATGTTCCATCTAACATCCCGGGATTACTCGGTGTGTGGGCTGGATTCTCTCCGTGTTATGATACGCTGTATTGCGTAGAATAAAAAAAATAGTTAGCCGAACAATCTTATGATAGAGTTGTTCATTTCATGTTACACATCATTTTTATCATGAAAGCATTATTCCTTACCATCGTTCTATTTATCATCGGAACAAGTCATTCTCAAACAGTTGTTGGTGGAGGTATCTACGCAAATACCACTTGGACCGCTGCCAATAGTCCTTATTTGTTAACACAATCATTGGTGATTTTCCCAGGGAAAACACTAACCATTGAACCAGGAACAATCGTTCGAGTAACGGCTGACCAAAGCTTCAACACTGGAAATTTCATTTATTTAGAAGTGCGTGGAACATTGAATTCCATTGGAACAACAAGTAGTCCGATCACCTTCACATCAACGATTCCATCGAATGAAACCAATTGGTTGGGTATCCGCATCAAAGGAAGTCAAGGTGGACTCGTGGAAATGGACCACTTCAAGTTGACGAATTCCTTCTACGGCTTGCATAACGATATTGCAGAACCAGGAGTAAGTTATACTTTCAACGGATGTGAATTTAAAAATAACCAATACGCGATTCAACTCAATGCTGACATGGTTTATACAAATTGTTTGTTTGAAGAGAATGGTGTTGGAAACGCAGCACAAATTTCTTATGGCACCTTAACAGCATCCAATTGTCAATTTCTAAATAATTTCTGCTCTTTCACGTGGTCGAATAACATCAATGTTTCCAATTGTACTTTTACTGGAAATGAAAACAACATCGTAGGTTCTCCTGGAACTATAACTGATTGTATTTTCGATAACAACACAAATGCCATTACAGAGTCAAATGGACAAACAATCGTCAATTGTAGTTTCGAAAACAATCAAATTGGCATTGATGCATCAGGATCTATGACCGTTAACAATTGTTTCTTTCAA
>CALQBB020000011.1 GCA_943328715.2 Polynucleobacter meluiroseus
CGTATTCAGTAGCGACTTTTGAGCTTCAAAATATAATGGTTGACTCGACCCAAGTGAGATGACGTAATCAAAACATTTTCGAGCGATTTCGTAGGATTTATTTTCAACGCAAATTAATCCCAGTTCAAAAACTCGTGTTCCATCTCCCTGAACTCTTTTGTCTAATGCTTGCGCTTGAATGAATGCGCCATTGAAATTTTGATTTTGGACAAACAACCAGATCAACATTTCGGAGTAAATCAGAGGAGCATTTGGTTTTTGAGTCTTGGTGATTAATAATTCTTTCAGGGAAATGAAATCAGGTGAATCGCTGTTACTCAAGTCTACACGGCTATTAATTGCCAACTGTATTGATTCCTTCATGTTCGGTTGAAGTTCCAGGTAGTCGATGTATTCCCGCATCATTTCCGATTTATTTCCGATTAATGCGTAATAATCCGCATACTGGAAATGAAAGGGATAACTTGGAGCCAGTTTCTTACCTTTATCCAAACACGTTTTCGCTAAATCAAATTTCCCTCTTGCTACGAGCGCCTGATAGATTTGAATGGTAAAACCTGGATTGCTATTTACTTCTTCTAATAATTCATCATAAATCTTACGCGATTTAGACTCTTCATTTATTTCTTCGTAAAACTGCGCGAAAGTCACTCGGAGTTCTAGGTCGCCTCGATTTAAGTTAACTTGTTTTTTTAAAATCCTTTCAGCTGTTTTCGTATCATTTATCTCCAATAAACACTCGTAGTACCGCGTGAAAACAACCTTAGATTGATCGTTTGCATAGATCTTTTCGTAATAGGATGTTGCCTTTTCGAATTCACCATTTGTATAGTAATACTGAGCTAGTTGTATATCTGTCTCCGTTTGACAAAATACACTGTTCGTTAAGAAAAACAATAAGAAAAGGACCGTGATTTTCATTAATGAGTCAAGTTGTGTTTTCTTACTAAATCTAGGGAAAGTTGATTCAATTCTGGGTGTAATTTGCGATAGGTTGCAAGCGTTTCTTGCTTCTGTCTAAGATACTCATCGAGTAATGTTTGAAGTTGATTTATTTTGTTTTTTTCGAACAAAATATATGATTCGTACTTATCTCTGCTACCAGATCCGTTTTCAATATCCGTTTTCAAGTCCTTCAAGGATTTTTGCTCTTCTCGAATGGCTTGCTTTAACTGTCTGTTTTGTTTTCCAAGTGGTTTGAGGCTTCTTCTCATTATTTTGTAGGCATCCATTTTTTTTCCTAAAACCAAATCAATTGTGTCTAAAACCAAATAGTTTTTAATGCGGATTTCTACGGCATTAGTGGCGATTTTCAGTTCCGTCAGTGTGTCGATCTCATTTTTTAAACGGTCATTTTCAATCAGAGTAAGTCCTTTCTCTAATTTGGAGATTCGTTTCAATTGTTCATCTTTTTTTAAATCGGAGCAGGAAACAATGAACATGCTCAAAGAAAGGAGAAAAGTGATGGAACGTTTCATACACATTGTAAGTAGAAATAATGAGTAAAAAAGGTAATAAGTACGGCTAATGTCCAGCCTGTATAAACTTCAATAGGACGGTGTTTATTTAAATACAAACGTGCGGAAATCGTCAATCCGGAAGCTAGAATTGTTACGGGTAAAATCCAAGTGGCGAAACTTTGCTGTTCTAAATAAAAGGCGAAAAGGAATCCCACCAAAATTCCGGCACCTCCCGCATGCAAAGATATTTTTATCCACCTATTAATGCCCATGAAAATGGACGTCACGATAAATCCAGAGAGCGGCAGTGCGTAAAAAGCTATTGGAAGTGCTGCATCTGGTGCTTTGACAAAAAACAATAAAAACAGTACTAAAGAATAAGCCATCATCACCAACAAGGGGATGTTTCTTTCACGTTGATTTTCAATATCGATGGTACTGATTACTTTCTTTTGATGTAAAGCTAGAAATGATAATCCTGGAGCAACGGCGCTAAACAAGAAGAAAAGCAGGAACAACCTCGTCTTCATTTCCGGCAGAAGTAAGTACATGGAAACCTGACTCAAGTCATTGGGCGTAGAGGGAATATACATGGCCAATAAAATCCCATACGTTGGCATAAACAGGGGTAAAAACACCCAGGAAAATAAATGAGCTAGTATTGCTTTCATTTTTATAGTTCTTTTCGCATTCTAGCAACTGGAATATTCAATTGCTCTCTATATTTCGCCACTGTTCTTCGGGCAATGTTGTACCCTTTTTCGTTCAGTAAGTCCATCAATTTTTCATCCGTCAGTGGATTGTGTTTGTCCTCCGCTTCGATGGCATCCGATAAAATCTTTTTCACTTCACGGGTCGACACTTCCTCACCGCTATCTGTCGACAACGACTCTGAGAAGAAGTACTTCAACGGGAAAATTCCATAATTTGTTTGGACAAATTTAGAATTCGCCACCCTAGAAATCGTTGAGATATCTAGTCCAATTACATCGGCAATGTCTTTTAAAATCATTGGTCGAAGTTTGGTTTCGTCTCCAGATAAGAAATACGCTTCTTGGTAATCCATGATTGCGCCCATTGTCAACAAAAGTGTTTGTTGTCGTTGTTTAATCGCATCGATAAACCATTTTGCGCCATCTAGTTTTTGACGAACGAATGACAACGCTTCTTTGTCCGACTTCGAGGACTTTGCTCCTTCAGCATAGGATCGAAGCATTGTTTCATATTCGCGACTCACTTTTAATTCTGGGGCATTTCTACCATTGAGTCCAAGTTCTAAACGTCCCTCACTCTCAAAAAGTGTAAAATCTGGAATAATTTGCTGGTAATTTTTTGCGGACTCTCGCATCGACCCGCCTGGTTTTGGATTTAATTTTAGAATTTCATCAATGGCATCCTTTAGATCATGGTCGTCGATTTCGAGTTTTTTTGCAATCTTGTCATAGTGTTTTTTGGTAAATTCCTCGAAATAATTTTCCAGAATTTTTTTGGCAGTGTACCTAGAAATGTCCCCATCTTGTTTTCGTTTGATTTGAATCAAAAGGCACTCTTGTAAATTGCGGGCCCCCACACCAGCAGGATCTAATTCCTGCACTAAGTGTAAAATGTCTAGTACTGCCTTTTCGCTCACGTCAACATTCATCGAAAACGCTAAATCATCTACAATTGCATCGATGCTTCGATTCAAATAACCAGATTCATCAAGGTTACCAATGATGACATCCGCGATGGTAAATTGTTCATCCTCCAAATACAACAAATGAAGTTGTTCGGTTAATTTTTCTTGAAAGGATTGTTCGCCCGATAGTGGAATTACCCGTTCTTCGTCATCCTTTGAATGATTATTCGCTTGGGTTTTATAATCGGCAACGTCATCATCTAAATAATCAGACAGGTCGAATTCATCTTCGCCATCTGCATCATCAAATTCTTCCTCTTGTTCAAATTCATCTTCGAAGTCCTCAGCGCCTTCTTCTAAAGCTGGGTTTTCTTCCAATGCCTGTTTGATGCGCTGATCTAATTCCATAGTTGGAACCTGAAGCAATTTCATCAACTGGATTTGTTGAGGTGAAAGCCGCTGTTCCAGTTTTTGTGCAAGGTGTTGTCTTAGCGCCATTGGAATTTAGAAAAAATACGAATTAAGGGATGATATTCTGACGAATCACCTGGTAAATCTCCCAAGTACTTCGGTCGTAAACATAAATTAATACATGCATATTGTCTGCATTAAACGCATCGTCTAATTGATCTGGAACAACAAAACTATAGTTCACATAGTACTTTCCGTTTTGCATATCCGCAGCTTCTAGCACTCTCCCAAACGCTTGCCCATTCAGATTTCCTCGGTGAATATCACGGTGAATGTAACTTGTATTATGTGAGTTATCACTCATTTTTTGATCGCCAACCAAAGAATCTTCCAAAATGTAAGCAACGATTCCTAATTCATTGGTCAATGTAGCATCCAATTTATCTACTTCCACATGAAGAAAAGCACCGTGAGTTTGTGGGTAATAGTTCAGGGCAGATTGCATATTTACCTTCAAGGTGTTTTCAGCAAGCATCGTATTCACCATGCTCGTCCATGCATTTGGACTTTGAAAAATATTTCCTCCGGAAAGAAAACGGTTGATTGTTCCACGTGGATTCCCACTGAATCCACCGTCATTCGTTCCAAAATAGGTTCCAATTTCTACACCTTGTGGATTAGTGAAATCGACAGGATATTCTGGTGCGCTAACCGTTTGAAAATCTCCAATTCCGAGTGGACCAACATGCATCGAAGAAACAAAAACTCTTCCTTCGTGGGTCAACTCCAATTGATGGGCCAAATCAGCAGCCGCTGGACAAAAAATACATTTGTGTCCAGTATAATCTTCGATAAGAATATTTCGGTCAATGTTCGTGTTTGCAGTAAACGTTGGCCATTCATTGGCAACGTAATCATCCCAATTACCTGGGTATAGTGTGGTATCAAGTTCTAAAGTTACTTCAGGGGGATAGGGATTCGTAATGCGGTCGCAAGATGTATAAAGATACATGGACCATGCAAAAAGAAACAAAAGAGAAAACTTTTTCATACTAAAAACTTTGAGTAAAGCTAAGTGTTAAACCATTTGAAGCTGGAACGAATCGACAAACTCCACCCACACAGAAAAGTCCAGCGCGTTGGCGACCATAAGAAACGGTGAATCGTGTGGCATCACGGATATATCCGCAGGTTAATATTGGATAATTCACGCGTTTCTCCACGTCGGGATTTCCATAGTTATATTGATTCATAAAACTAAAAAACCATCCCGGAGAAATCGAATACTCCAATAACAGCGTCGCCCAATTTCCTTTATCCTTGATTTCTCCCGCTTCTTTTTGAACGAATAATCCTTGGATTTCGGCACGAAGTGAATGTTTTGAGTTGAATTTGTATGAAAACTCTCCAACCCCAATGTTCGAGTGGATAATTCCTGAAGCGTCATTTGATATTTTTACAACGTCATTATTGATTTTAATGGAATAGAAGCTCAGGATTGTACTGAATTTCTTGTTGAATTTTTTCGTGATATTGAAGTTGATGTCTTGCCAGTACATACTGTCACTCGCTTGAAATGGACGACAAACATACGTCACTCCGGTAGAGTCCAACGGATTGATCCCCTCTAAACTATGTCTTGGCTGATACGTTGTAGAGAAATTTGCGCCAATTGTCGTTCCGTACTTTCCTCCCAATTTTGTTCCTTTTTTAAAAGTGTACAGCACATCTGTTTGATAAGCTACTTCGCCCAATGGTTGAGTTGCATAGGGATACAAGGTAGCCACAAGGTTATAGGTATGCGTTTTATTTAACGACGGCAAATAATTCACGAAAACATCTTGCAGATCTTTCGTTCTGTCGGAACGGTAGCTCATGTTGTCGACAGATTTTCCAGAAACCAGAATCCCTAATCCTTTTCGGGTATAACTTACATTGAAAACTGACGCGTGTCCATAGTTGTAGATGTAATTATTGTCACTTGATGGATCTTGTTCTTTTTGCACATATTCGACATCTCCATAGAAGTTTTTGTAACGTAATTTCATGCGTCCACCATAGGTCCCCACATTTTGTGGCAAGATCAAATCTGGATTATTGTCCTCTTGGTATTTACTCACAAAGGAGGCTCCAAGAACAACATCCAATGGAAAATCCTTCATTTTTTTCAATCCTTCATTCAGGTGAAATTCACCGTCTATTCCACGAACAATTCCGTCCCCATGTATGATGTTTCCTCCTTGAAATGAAAGGCGTTGATAGCCATAAACTCCTTTGATAACCAATCCACTTGTTGGACGGACAATGATTCGAGCGCCGTCCATCATGTTGTCATAGCCCAAGGCACGATCTTCATAAGCTCGGAAGGAAAGTCCAGATCCAAATTGCTCATAAAATGAACCCAAGGTTACATCCACAAATCCATTTGCGTATCCAATATACCGCATGCCAATTCCAGTCCCATCAAAACGGTTTGGATATCCTTGAATTCTTGGTAAATACGATTCCAACCTCATCCCCGCTTTGAAATTTCCTTGCGTGTAGAATACGTTCATGTAGGAATTGATCAGACCTTTTTCTGCCGGTTGTTTTGCGTCAATAATGGAATCCGCATTGAGGTACTGAAAGGTACTTTCGATATTTCCGGTTAAAGAACCTTGAGCAAAACTTAAAAAAGTAATAAACAGGCCTGATGCAGCGAGTAGAAGTTTGTTCATTTGATTTATTTTCCGCTTAGGTGTAGCAATTCTTTGTATAATTTTTCTTCATCCCCTGGCGCATAATTATTGTGTGAATAGACAATGTTGCCGTCTTTGTCCACTAAAAATGTGTGAGGAACATTGTTTACGCCCATTGCACGTTTAAAGTCTCCGTTAGGATCCATTAATACCATGTAATCCCAAGCTTTTCCATTCACATAAACAGGCACTTGGCTTTTTGTTTTTTCGTCATCAATCGACACGGCAACCAGGGTTACACCGGTTTCAGCCTGCCAATCTTCGTACAATTCATGAATGGTATTCAATTCCTTCTTGCACGGCGCACACCATGTTGCCCAAAAACTAATGATGATGGGGCCATCTACACCTATTGCGGCTGTATTAACGGATTTACCATTCATATCCTTCAGGTTAACAGAAGGAAGTTGTTTTAGTTGGCTTTCCGTGGAATGTGTATCCTGTGAGAATGCGGAAATACCGGCGAAAAATACGAAGGCAAGTGTAAAAAGTGTTTTCATAATTTGATCAATTTTTTGGCACGACTATTCAAAAACCTTGCCGAACTCAAAGGTATAAAAAAACCAAGACCTGAAAAACTTTCAGCAATTTTGAAAATTAATGAATTTTCCGTATTTTTGAACAAACTGATACTCCATGATGAAGTCCTTATTTCTTGTTTTTACTCTAAGTTTGAGTGTTTTCTCCTATGCTCAAGATGGCATAGTCATTCATGTTGATGGACAAACAACTGATATTTCCGGTGCAACGCATACAGTAGTTGCGCCATCTAATGCTTCTTTTGATATTGCGCTTGATGTAGAAAACAACACTGGGTCAGCACGTGCTTGGCGAGTGACACGTTTACGCATTGACGCTCCGGCTGGCTGGACAGACGCTTTGTGCTGGGGACATGCAACGGATCCATTTGGTGGAACGTGCTATTCTTCCGGACAAATGAATACAAATCCATGGACCACTCCTGGATCTCAATCAGTTCTTTTCACGATTAATGATGGTGAATACGGGAAATTGAAAGCATCTGTAGATCCTGCGGATGGCGTTTACGGAACAGCTCATTACCGTTATTACATTTCGACAAACGGACTTTCTTTCTCGGATTCTGTTGATGTTGTGGTAGATTATTTAGCTGCCATAAAACCAGTAAAAGAAGAAGTTGGCGTAAGTATTTACCCAAATCCAACATCTGAATATGTTTCCATTCAACTTGCTGGTATGGACCAGTCAACATTCAAATTGATGGATGCTGTTGGAAACGTGATCATGAAAGAGACGATTCACGGAAGCAAGAAAATCAATGTGGGTGATTTCAGCAATGGAATCTACTTCCTTATTTTTGAGACTTCAACAGGTAAATCCATTACCAAAAAATTAGTGGTTCGTCACTAAATTGTTACTTTCAATCTTTTCGAACACTTTAGACAAGATTATTGTCTAATTTCGTGCTATGTCCAAAAAAAGGTATTCAAAACCATCTCCCGGTAAAAAAAAATCGGGTATCAACGCGATTTTAATTCGCTTATTCGAGAAACACCCCGGAGTTGAATTAACACACCAACAAATCTGTTCACTGGTTGAGGCGCGTGATCCCATGAGTCGTCAGGTTGTTTTCGAAGGCTTAAACGCCTTAGCGAGCAAAAATGCCATTAAACGAATCAATCATTTTACGTACAGCTTAAGCGATGCATCCAATTTAGTGGAAGGCGTGATTCAGTTGACACAACGCGGAGCTGGATTTGTTGTCGTGGAAGGGAAAGAAAAAGATGTGTTCATTGCACCACAAAATATTGGTCAAGCGCTGAATGGGGACAAAGTAAAAGTTCGCGTATTCAAGTCAGGACCCAGCCGAGACGAAGGCGCAGTAGTTGAAATCAAAGAACGGGAACGTGTACAATTTGTTGGCACCATTCAATTCGGTGATAAAACAGCATTGCTTATTCCAGATAATAATCGAAGTGGACTAGAAATTCGTGTCGCAAAAGAACACCTAAATGGTGCAAGGGACGGTGAAAAAGTACTTGTGAAAATTACGGTTTGGCCAAAATCAGCAGAAAAACCATTTGGAGAAGTTGTTGCCATTTTAGGTATGCCCGGAAGTAATGACACGGAAATGCTTTCCATTCTATACAATCAAGGAATCAACCCCATTTTTCCAGATGCTGTCCTTGAAGAAGCGGAACGTGTACCTGTAGAACTTGACGAAAACGAAATTTCAACGCGTAGAGACTTCCGATCAACCCTCACGTTCACCATCGATCCATTTGATGCACGTGATTTTGATGACGCTATTTCTTACCATGAATTAGAAAATGGACATTACGAACTTGGTGTTCACATAGCTGATGTTAGTCATTATGTTCGTCCAGGTATGGCCATGGATGCTGAAGCCTTACTTCGATCGAACTCGGTGTATTTAGTTGACCGTGTGATTCCCATGTTGCCAGAACAATTGTCAAACATTGCTTGCTCCCTACGACCGCACGAAGACAAATACACCTTCTCCGCAGTCTTTGAAATGGATGACAAAGGAAAAGTCTATAAAGAATGGTATGGAAAAGGAGTCATTCATTCAGATCGCCGATTTACCTATGAAGAAGCACAGGAAATCATCGAAGGAAAAGATGGAGACCACGAAGTTGTCATTCGTAAACTGAATTCAGTAGCACATATTTTAAGAAAACAACGATTAAAGGACGGTGCGCTCAGCATCGAGTCCGAAGAGATGCGTTTTCGTTTAAACGATGTAGGTAATCCATCCGAAGTGGTGATTAAAACCTCCAAAGACGCGCACAAATTAATTGAAGAATTTATGTTACTGGCGAATCGCAAAGTAGCTACTTTCTTGTCGAAACCAGAAAAAGGCAGAGACCCATTCCCGATGATTTATCGCGTTCACGATTCTCCGGACCCAGGAAAAATGGATGTTTTCTCTGTGTTCATTGAGAAATTCGGACACAAAATCGATTTACACGATACGAAA
>CALQBB020000012.1 GCA_943328715.2 Polynucleobacter meluiroseus
ACTAGTTGCTCCATTTTGAGAACGCAGGATCTCTAAAAAGGATGCATAGTGATTCACAGAAGGAATGATCACAACATCTTGGAAATTTTTCGCAGCCGCACGGATCAACGAAATTCCACCGATGTCAATTTTCTCAATGATGTCCTCTGCGCTTGCTCCTGATGCAACCGTTTCCTCGAAAGGGTATAAGTCTACAATGACTAAATCAATGGATGGAATACCATGTTTAGCAATTGCATCTTGATCCTCTTGTAAAGCACGACGATTTAAAATCCCGCCAAAAACAGTAGGGTGTAAGGTTTTTACTCTTCCTCCTAGAATTTCAGGAAAACCTGTAAGGTCTTCAACAGCAATTACTGGAATCCCTAAATTTTGAATAAAGGCTAATGTCCCTCCAGTTGAGTAAATCGTTACTTGATGTTTGTGTAATTCACGAACAATTTCGTCTAGTCCATCTTTGTAATAGACTGAAATTAAGGCGCTTTGGATGTTTTTTAAATCTGTCATGAGGTGTAAAAGAAAGCGCAAAATTAGTGTATTTTTTTCGATAAATGATTTTTATCTCTTGCGCATTTTAGCATTCCGCCTAAATATTTAGAATAAAAAAACCCCGCTAGCGGGGTTTCGTATTTAAACTATAAAATCTAATCCGTTCTGTCTATAACCGACTAGCGTCGCTTCTACCCAGAACACATTTAGCGAGACAAGCTCGTGAATTTCCGTTCTGTCTAAAACCGACTAGCGCTGCTTCTACCCAGAACACATTTCACAATTCTCTGGATCGTCAAGTGAACAAGCAATAGCTTCAGCTGCTGCTTCCAAAGATTTTGCAGTAGGTTCTTCAACCACTGTTTTCTCTACGGTAAACTTAATCGCATCTGTCGCTGCTTTCGTACGTAGGTAATACATTCCAGTTTTTAATCCTTTCTCCCAACCGTAGAAGTGCATAGAGGTTAATTTACCAAAGTTTGCATTCTCCATGAAGATATTCAGAGATTGACTTTGACAAATATATGCGCCACGATCTGCTGCTTGATCAATGATGGCTTTCTGAGAAATCTCCCAAGCCGTTTTATAAAGATCTTTTAATCGTTGAGGGACTTCATTGATATTCTGAACAGACCCATTCGCAGTCATGATTTTTTGACGCATGTCCTTCGTCCATAATCCTTCACGAACTAAGTCCTTCAATAAGTGCTTATTCACAATGATGAACTCTCCAGAAAGCACACGACGGGTGTAGATGTTCGATGTATAAGGCTCGAAACATTCGTTGTTACCAAGTATTTGTGCGGTAGATGCAGTTGGCATTGGCGCTAACAACAAGGAATTACGCACCCCATGTTTTTTAACTTCTTCTTTCAAGACATCCCATTCCCAACGATTTGATGGAGTAACACCCCACATATCAAATTGGAAGATACCTTTTGACACAGGAGAACCTTTAATCGTTTCATATGGACCTTCTACTTTCGCAAGGTCTTTTGAAGCGGACATGGAAGCAAAGTAAATCGTCTCGAATACTTCACGGTTTAAAGCGCGAGCTTCTTCAGATTCAAACGGCAATCCCATCATAATGTAAGCATCTGCTAATCCTTGAACACCAAGTCCGATAGGACGATGACGAAGATTAGAGTTTTGAGCTTCTACAACTGGATAAAAGTTCTCATCAATGATGCGATTCAAATTTAATGTAGCTTGATAAGTTACTTCAAATAATTTATCGTGATCAAAGTTCCCATCTTCTGTTACATATTTTGGAAGTGCTAGAGAAGCCAGGTTACAAACAGCAACCTCATCCGGCGCTGTATATTCAATAATCTCTGTACAAAGATTAGAGGATTTGATGGTTCCTAAATTTTGTTGATTTGATTTGGCATTTGCCGCGTCCTTATACAACATGTAAGGAGTTCCCGTTTCTATTTGAGATTCAAGGATTTTGAACCAAAGATCTTGCGCTTTGATTGTTTTTCTTCCTTTCCCGTCTTTTTCATATTTCGTGTACAATGCTTCAAACTCAGCACTATGTGTATCGGAAAGTCCTGGACATTCGTGAGGACACATCAGTGTCCAATCTCCATTTTCTTTTACACGTTTCATGAATAAATCTGGAATCCAAAGTGCGTAGAATAAATCTCTAGCTCTTTGTTCTTCTTTTCCGTGATTCTTTTTCAAATCTAGGAAGTCAAACACATCCGCATGCCAAGGCTCGATATACATCGCGAATGATCCTTTTCTTTTTCCTCCACCTTGATCCACGTAACGCGCCGTATCATTAAATACACGTAACATTGGAACAATTCCATTAGACGTTCCGTTTGTTCCTTTAATGTAAGAACCTGTTGCGCGGATATCGTGAAGAGCTAATCCAATTCCACCTGCAGATTGAGAAATTTGCGCACAAGATTTCAATGTGTCGTAAATCCCTTCAATACTATCTGATTTCATCGTAAGCAAGAAGCAAGATGACATTTGAGGCTTAGGTGTTCCTGCGTTAAACAACGTTGGAGTCGCATGTGTAAACCAACCCTCAGACATCAAGTTGTATGTTTTGATGGCAGATGCCACATCTTTCTTGTGAATACCAATGGCAACACGCATCAACATTTGTTGTGGACGCTCGGCAATTTTGCCATTTAAACGCATCAAGTAAGAGCGTGACAATGTTTTAAATCCAAAATAATCGTAGCGGAAGTCACGATCATAAATGATGCTAGAGTCGAAAGCCTCTTTATTTTCTTGAATAATCGCGTAAACGTCATCCGCAACTAACGATGCGTTTTGACCTGTTTTTGGGTCAATATAGTGGTGTAAATCGTCAATCACTTCAGAGAACGTTTTTTTCGTTTCCTTATGCAGGTTGGACACGGCAATACGTGAAGCCAATAACGCGTAATCTGGGTGATCAATTGTTTTTGCGGCAGCAACTTCCGCTGCAAGATTATCCAAATCTGAAGTGGATACCCCGTCATAGATTCCTTCAATCACCTTCATAGCTACTGCTTCTGGTGACACCAATGGATCTAATCCGTAACACATTTTAATAATTCGCGCTGTGATTTTATCAAACTTCACAGTTTCTTTTCTTCCGTCTCTTTTTACTACGTACATCCTTATACTGCAATTAAATAATTAAAATTCTTCGTTCATGCTGAATTCTTTGTTCGCATCACCTGCCAACACTCCAGCTTTTTGGTATTCACCAACGCGTTTTTCAAAGAAATTTGTTTTTCCTTGAATGGAAATCATTTCCATAAAGTCAAATGGATTCGAAGTGTTGTACACACGCTCGTTACCTAATTCAACCAAAAGACGATCCGCAACGAATTCAATGTATTGTTGCATTAGATCGCTGTTCATACCAATAAGTTTTACTGGAATGGCGTCTGTGACAAATTCTTTTTCAATTTCGACAGCGTCCATGATGATCTCACGCACTTTATCTTTAGAAAGTTTATTTACCAAGTGATTGTTGTATAACAAACAAGCGAAGTCACAGTGTAATCCTTCATCACGAGAAATCAACTCATTGGAAAACGACAATCCAGGCATTAACCCACGTTTTTTCAACCAAAAAATCGAACAAAACGAACCAGAAAAGAAAATTCCCTCTACAGCTGCGAATGCGACCAATCGCTCAGCAAAGTCACCTTTATCGATCCATCGAAGCGCCCATTCTGCTTTTTTCTTTACGCAGTCAAGTGTATCGATTGCATTGAATAAGTGAGTTTTTTCAGCAGAATCCTTAATGTACGTATCAATCAAAAGCGAATACGTCTCTGAGTGAATGTTCTCCATCGCCACTTGATTCCCGTAAAAGAATTTTGCTTCTGTGTATTGCACTTCAGATAAAAAGTTTTCGGCAAGGTTCTCATTCACGATACCGTCGGAAGCAGCAAAGAAAGCAAGGATATGCTTGATGAAATGACGTTCGTCATCGTTCAATTTGTTCTCCCAATCAATTTGATCTGGAGATAAATCAATTTCTTCCGCCGTCCAAAAACTTGCCTCTGCTTTTTTATAAAAAGCCCAAATATCATCATGTTGAATTGGGAATAATACAAAACGGCTTTTGTTTTCTTCAAGAATCGGTTCGCGTAAAGATGTTGTCATAAGCTGCTAAATAATTTTATAAACGAAAAATATTCCAAAAGAAGAATGAAAATTATTCCTCCTAAACCAGTTTTCGTTAAATTGTTTTTGTATTACTCAATCCACTTTTAACGCGTGTTAATGAAAACTTAACGTTGGCGAAATTTGAGAATACAAAAATTGTCAAAAAACTGTCTTAAATCAATTAAAGAAATTAACATTCGTAGGATGTTATTAACACCGAAAATCGCAATCCTTTCCCCAATAAACCCTACAGCAATTTTCAACACTAAAAGGAAAGATATTCACATCAATAATAGATCGATTTTAATAACTATTCCTTCAAACATCACACAATAAGTCAAATAATTTTCTTATGACATTAAGCTCTATAAAGTTAGGCAGGAAATAAATTTTCTCATTCAAACAATCTATGAGTTTTTGAACACGTTAATGTTCATACTAACACATTTCTAGATGCACTTGAAAATTGACAAGATTACTGCGCCTTTGGAGCGTTATTTTGAGGGATTCCAACACCTCATTTTCCCAAATGTTTGCTTGCAATGTTCCTGTGAGCTGTCGCGATTTGAAAAACATATCTGCGCTTTTTGTTGGGATAAATTGCAACGCACGTACTTTGAATCGTATGAAGTGGCAAGTGGAATGGATCAGCTCTTTTGGGGAAGGATTGAATTAAGCGAAACGTTTGCCCTTTACTTTTTTGAGAAGGAAAAACCGATTCAAGATATACTGCATGCACTGAAGTATCAATTTAAAGCTCCTCTTGGAATACATTTCGGCGAAGTAATGGGAAATACCATTTTCAAAAGCAACAAGTACAAAACGATTGAAGCATTGATTCCTGTTCCCATTCACCCTCAAAAACGTTTCTTACGGGGCTATAATCAAAGTGAGTTGTTAGCGGAGGGAATGGCAACAATTTTAGAAATCCCCATTTTACGCAACGTTGTTCTTAAAAAAGCGAATAATGCGAGTCAGACCAGAAAAAATAGATTTCTGCGTTGGGACAATGCCAGTGAACAATTTTGTCTGGGGAAAATAGACATTCCTTATCAACATATTGCCATCGTTGATGATGTGATAACTACGGGCTCTACATTAGAGGCAATGGCTCAATTATTGCGCTCCCACTATCCAGATCTTCAAATAAGTTTGCTTAGCTTCGCCATAGCAAAATAAAGATGGACTCTCAACACGTATTAATTATTGGTGCTGGACTCGCTGGTACGAGTTTAGCGCATCAACTTTTAGCAAAAGGACACCGGGTTCAACTAGTGGATCGTGGAATAAATCATTCCACAGCTGTCGCTGCTGGAATGGTGAATCCAATGGTTTTTAGAAGAATGAATAAGTCTTGGCGCCTAGATGAGTTCATGTCCGAGGCAAAGAATTTTTACCTTCAGCTAGAGCAAACAGTTCAACATAAATTGTTCCACCCGATTGTTATCCGCCGCATGCTCTCCTCCGAACAAGAACGTAATTACTGGTTGGAAAGACAAAAATCACCTGAATTTTCGGATTATTTGACCGAAATTAGTCCCGAAGACGAAAGCTATTCACTTGCTCAAAATCACTTTGGAAGCGGACGTTTGAAATCCTCCTTCTGGGTAGATGCAAAAGTATATTACGATCGAAACATTGCCTATTTTGAACGAAAAGGGAGCTTGTTAAAAGAAGATTTCGACTCCTCAAGTTTTGATGAACAAACCCTAATTTATAAAGGTATTCCATACGACAAAGTTGTTTTTGCGGTCGGATATCAACAAATGGAAACGCCTTTTTTTCAAGAGTTGCCTATTCAACAAACAAAAGGACAAACCATCCGCGTCCATTCTCAAGAAATTCCAGAAGATGAATCCCTTAATCGAAAGTGTTTTGTCCTTCCGTTAGGCAATCACGTTTTTCGAATCGGTGCAACCTACGAATGGGATAATCCAGATTTGACACCAACCGAAGAAGCAAAACAAGAATTAATTGGACATCTTCATGTTTTAGGTAGTTTTTCCTACGAAATCCTTGATCAACAAGTTGGCGTTCGTCCAACTGTGCTGGATCGCCGACCAATTCTCGGAGCTCACCATACGATAAAAAACATGTATGTTTTCAACGGACTAGGAACGAAAGGATACCTCATGGCCCCAACGTTAGCGAGGGAATTAGTTGATTACATGTTCGAAGGAACTCCGTTAGATAAGGAAATATCGATTGAACGATTTTACAAGAAATCAAAAGGTTAAAAACAAAAGATTATCTTAGTGACTTAAAAACCAGCAGAAAATGGAAACAGAATCAACGAGCACTAAGTCATTGAAATTAACGGATAACAGCCTGATTTTCATGACTGAAATTGTCAAATGGGCCAAATTTTTAGCTATTTGTTCCTTTGTAGGACTTGGAATGATGGTTTTAGCAGGAGTAGCAATGATCATCCTTCAATTTGAAAGGCAAGCGAATGGATTGTCTACTGTGATTATGGGTCTTTTTTACATCTTAATGGCAGTCATTTATTTTTTCCCAGCGGTGTATTTGTATCGTTTTGCAACGGCAAGTGCGGACGCTATAGAAAAATTAAATGAGGACACTTTAGAAGAAGGACTTGAAAATTTAAAATCACTTTTTCGATTTACGGGAATATTGATGATCATCATGTTTTCTTTATATGCCGTAGGGATTATTGCAGTAATAGCTGCATATGTCATTCAGATGTAATATAGTCGGGACATTACACCTACATTCAGCGGGAAAATCGTATTTTTGTTACCGCTATGAATCACATTCGAAATTTCTGCATTATTGCACACATCGATCACGGTAAAAGTACCCTCGCAGATCGCTTACTACAAACTACTGGAACGATTTCCGATCGAAACATGAAGGCTCAGGCTTTGGATGATATGGACTTGGAACGCGAACGTGGAATCACCATTAAAAGTCATGCCATTCAAATGAGTTATAAGTTTGAAGGGAACGATTATATTTTAAATTTAATTGACACACCAGGACACGTAGATTTCTCTTATGAAGTTTCGCGTTCAATCGCAGCCTGCGAAGGAGCTTTGTTGATTGTCGATGCATCTCAAGGAATTGAAGCTCAAACGATTTCAAATTTATATTTAGCCCTGGAGCACGATTTGGAAATTATTCCAATCCTCAATAAAATGGACTTACCAGGCGCAATGCCAGAGGAGGTGTCCGATCAAATCATGGAATTAATCGGTTGCGATTTAGAAGATATTATACAAGCGTCAGGAAAAACAGGACTCGGTGTAGAAGCGATATTGGCAGCTGTTGTGAACAAAATTCCAGCACCAAAAGGTGATGAGTCAGCGCCGTTGCAAGCCATGATTTTTGACTCTGTTTTCAATCCATTTAGAGGAATTATTGCCTATTACCGAATAAAAAATGGAGTATTAAGAAAAGGACAAAAAGTTCGTTTTCTAAATACAGGAAGGGATTACAATGCCGATGAGATCGGAATTTTAAAAATGGATCTTTCGCCACGAAACGAAGTAAGAGCTGGAGATGTAGGATACATTATTTCTGGAATCAAGCAGGCTAACGAAGTAAAAGTAGGAGATACCATTACCGACACAGAAAACCCATGCGAAGTTCCAATCAAAGGATTTGAGGATGTCAAACCAATGGTCTTTGCTGGAATTTATCCGGTCGACAATGAAGATTATGAGGAGCTGCGCTATTCCATGGAAAAATTGCAACTCAATGATTCATCGTTAGTCTTCGAACCTGAATCTTCAGCTGCGCTTGGATTTGGTTTCCGTTGTGGATTCCTCGGAATGCTACACATGGAGATCATTCAAGAACGCTTGGAACGCGAGTTTAATATGACCGTGATTACTACCGTTCCCAACGTGTCCTACAAGGCTTACATGAAAAAAGATCCAGAGGATGCGTTGATTGTAAACAATCCATCTGAACTTCCAGATCCTTCCGGAATGGAACGTATTGAAGAACCATACATTAAAGCGCAAGTCATCACCAAAACTGAATATGTTGGTGCGATTATGACCTTATGTATTGAAAAACGTGGTGAATTGCAAAATCAAGTGTACTTGACACAAGACCGCGTGGAAATAACCTTTGAAATGCCTTTGGCGGAGATTGTCTTCGATTTCTATGACCGTTTGAAATCCGTTTCTCGTGGTTATGCTTCGTTTGACTATCATCCAATTGGGTACAAAGAGTCAGATTTGATCAAAATGGACCTTTTACTTAATGGCGAACAAGTGGATGCATTATCTGCATTGGTTCACCGTAGTAATGCCTTTGACCTTGGAAAACGCATTTGTGTTAAATTGCGCGAATTAATCCCAAGACAACAATTTGAGATTCCGATTCAAGCAGCTATTGGTGCGAAAGTAATCGCTCGTGAAACCATCAAAGCCTTGAGAAAAGATGTAACAGCAAAATGTTATGGTGGAGATATTTCACGTAAACGTAAATTGTTAGAGAAACAAAAAGCAGGTAAAAAACGTATGCGCCAAGTGGGACGAGTAGAAGTTCCTCAAGAAGCCTTTTTAGCTGTATTGAAATTAAACGACTAAACTTAAACATATGAATTCTATTTTAACTCACGCTCATTCTGGCTTACGTTGGGTAGCCATCATTCTTTTATTACTTGCGATTATCAATGCGTTTACATCAAAGACCTTTGAAAAGAAGCACAAGATGATCAACTTATTTACCATGATTACTTTGCATACGCAATTAATTATTGGCTTCGTTCAATATTTTATCACGTCTGGGAAAGTGAAATTTTTTGATGGTTGGATGAAAGAAGCAGCATTTCGTTTTTACGGAATGGAACACTTAATGGGGATGTTGATTGCTATTGTGTTGATCACAGTTGGATACAGCAAATCTAAAAGGGGTACAACGGAGTCTGAGAAATTTAAACCGATTAAATTATTCTACTTAATTGGATTCATTTTGATTATTGCGTCTATTCCTTGGCCAGTCCGAACAGCACTTGGTGG
>CALQBB020000013.1 GCA_943328715.2 Polynucleobacter meluiroseus
CATTGCTAGTGGTAAAAAACACAGCAAACAGATGAACATCCATTTCAAAGTCCAGTCTTTCATTTCACTTCTTTGTAAAAATGCAGGTTTTTAGTCGTTTTTCCAGCGGCTATTTGCGCTAAATCTTCCAGTAACCAATCTGGACGTAAGGTACTCATTTCCCAAAACTTATTTCCATCATGCGTGTAACAAAATATCCTTGCCTCCTTAAAAAACGGCATGTATTTCGCTTTCGGATTGACTTGGACGATTTCGTTTTTTGATGAAAATCCTGGATTCAGCCAAATTTTCACATTCGACCCGTCCTTCATCACTTTCTCCATCGAATAAGCCAAACTTCCTGTTCCTTTGGTTCCATGATAAATGTAATTCAATCCTGAATTCTTAAATAGTTCGGACATGAAACTTTGTCCGGCCGGTGCATACCAAAAATCACCTGTGACATTTCCAGAGATCATTTCTTTTGAATTCACGTTTTCTTTCTTTGCACGTTCATACGCGCTTTCAATGGATTTAAATAGCTCCACCGCTTCGGGAACCTTCCCACTTAACACGCCAAAAAGCAGCAGCCATTCCGCTCTTCCCAATGCTGTTTGTTCCCTCCAATCAAAGTTTGGGATGCAGTGTATGCCTAATTTTTCCAATCGTTCCTCTTGAGAAAAGGAACCAGAGAAAGCACTGTAAACAACGTATTCAGATTTGGAACGCAGTAATTGATCCACCGACATTGTTTGTTCGTTTTGCAAGGCCACCATGTGCTTTTGCTTGAATCGTTTTTTGACAAGCGGACTATATACATAGCGGATATCCGTAATTGCAGCGATTCTTTTCTCCTCGTTTAATGCCGACAACATGCCGATGTGGGTGGACGACAAAACGGCCAAGTGCTGTGCCGCACTGGTCACATAAAACTGAAAACGTTTTTTCTGATTATCCGGATGTTGAATGCGGATCAAATACCCATTTTTTGTTTTAAAAACACCTAGGTATTTACTATAGCGACAGATATTGACTCCTGTTGATTTCGTTTGTTGGCTTTGCTTCTCTTGATTCGAACAAGAAGCAAGTATCACCAAAAGAACAACCAAGAAGAACCTCATCTATTAATATTGTTCAGATTCATTTGGGAAATCGCCAGACTGCACATCCTTGATATACGCTTGAAACGAATTCATCATTTGCTCATGTAAATTATTGTACTTGCGTAAAAACCGTGGATTGAATTCGTTATTAATTCCCAACATATCGTGCACAACGAGTACTTGTCCGTCTACACCATTTCCAGCTCCAATCCCAATAATAGGAATCGAGACCATTTTTGCCACTTGTGCAGCTAATTGCGCAGGAATTTTTTCCAATACAATCGCAAAACATCCAACTGCCTCTAATGCTTTTGCATCGTCAATCAGTCGCTGTGCTTCTTCTTCCTCTTTCGCTCGAACGACATATGTTCCGAATTTATAGATGGATTGAGGCGTTAGTCCTAGGTGTCCCATGACTGGAATTCCAGCAGTTAAAATGCGTCCAATAGATTCGATGATTTCTTGTCCACCTTCCATTTTAACGGCATGTCCACCCGTTTCTTTCATGATTTTAATCGCACTCGAAAGCGCTTCCTTTGAATTTCCTTGGTAGGAACCAAAAGGCATATCAACGACAACCAAAGAACGTTTCACTGCACGAACAACGGAGGATGCGTGATAAATCATTTGATCCAAGGTAATCGGCAAGGTTGTTTCGTGTCCGGCCATGACATTTGATGCAGAATCTCCAACTAAAATCACATCGATTCCAGCTTCATCTACAATGCGAGCCATGGAAAAATCATAGGCCGTTAACATGGATATTTTTTGACCAGCATTCTTCATTTCATGAAGCGTATGCGTGGTTACTTTTTTTACGTTTGAATGAACTGACATAGTTTCGTTTATCCAGCTGACGGATTCCAATGAAATCAAACAATCAGCGTCATTTGAGCAAAATTAAGGCTTAATCTTTGAATGTACTAATTCGCAAATGCGCTGATCGAATTACAAGGAATTCAAATACGCATCTACGTTTGATTGAATGCGGTTCGTGATGTCAGAAGTTTCTGATTTCACAAATGCATTTCCAGTAATTTTCTCGTAAAGTTCAATGTATCGATCGGTAATTGTCTGAACAAAATCATCCGGCATAAAAGGCATTTGTTGTCCATCTAGACCTTGGAAATCGTTTTCAATCAACCATTGACGAACGAATTCTTTGGATAATTGCTTTTGTGCTTCACCATTTGCTTGTCTTTCCTCGTATCCATCTTTGTAAAAGTAACGAGACGAATCTGGCGTATGGATTTCATCAATCAAGATTACTTCGCCATTGCGAATCCCAAATTCGTATTTCGTATCTACTAAAATCAATCCACGAGCAGCAGCCATTTCTGTTCCACGTTGAAACAATGCACGCGTATACGCTTCCATTTTTTCATAAATCGCTTGTGGAACAATTCCTTTCGCAAGAATATCCTCTCTAGAAATATCTTCATCGTGTCCTTCCTCCGCTTTGGTTGCTGGAGTAATAATTGGTTCAGGAAAACGATCGTTCTCTTTCATTCCTTCTGGAAGAACCACTCCGCACAATAGGCGTTTTCCTAATTTGTATTCTCGAGCAGAATGTCCAGCAAGGTATCCACGAATCACCATTTCAACACGAACCGGTTCGCATGCTAGTCCAATTGCGACACTTGGATCGGGAGTTGCTACAAGCCAATTTGGGACAATGTCTCTTGTTGCATCCAAAAACATGGTTGCGACTTGATTCAATACCTGTCCCTTGAATGGAATTCCTTTCGGTAAAATATGGTCAAATGCAGAAATGCGATCAGAAGCCACCATGACTAACAAACCATTATCCAAGGTATACACATCGCGTACTTTACCATGATAAACATTCGTTTGTCCTTTGAAAGTAAAATTTGACTCTGTTATTGCGTTCATTCTTTTTTTTCTTTTAGTTCTTTTTGTGTTTTTGCCTCTATTTCTGCTTTATCGAATGCTTCGATGATTTTCTTTACTAATCGGTGTCTAATGACGTCACTTTGTCCGAGTCTAATCACGCTGATTTCATCCACATCCTTTAAAACGTCTAAGGCATAGGATAATCCGGAACGCTGTTTACTTGGTAAATCAACTTGGGACATATCTCCTGTTATAATAAACTTTGCGGTCATCCCCATGCGCGTCAAAAACATTTTCATCTGCATTTGGGTCGTGTTCTGCGCTTCATCTAAAATGACAAATGCCTTGTCCAATGTACGTCCACGCATAAACGCGAGCGGTGCGATTTCAATAACACCAAATTCGATCATGTCCGCTAATTTCTCCGCTGGAATCATGTCTCGCAATGCGTCGTACAATGGCATTAAATACGGATCCAGTTTTTCTTTTAAATCCCCTGGAAGAAATCCAAGGTTCTCCCCTGCTTCGACTGCAGGTCTCGTTAGTATGATGCGTTTCACTTCCTTTGCCTTCAAGGCTCGAACAGCCAAAGCCACTGCGGTGTACGTCTTTCCGGTTCCGGCTGGACCCACAGCAAAAACCATGTCATCTTTATCGACTGCCTGAACCATTTTCTTTTGATTCACCGTGCGCGCCTTTATTTTTGCTCCGCCGTTTCCATGAACCAAAATCTCTGACCCATCATCGCTGGAAAGTAATTTGGAACCGTCATCCAACATCAGATTATCGATGTTGTTTTCCGTTAAATGATTGAATTTATGGTAATGTTGAATCAGTAAATTGAACTTTCGTTCGAATTCATCCATTACTTCTTCATCTCCATTTAGGGAAATCATATTTCCACGCGCGGTGATTTTCAACTTCGGAAAGAAGGTTTTGATGTGGCGCAAATTTGCATCGTTAACACCAAAGATTTCCGCGGGATTCAATCCGCTAATTTCGATATGTCGATTTCCTATATTCAATTTATTTTAATGTATGTTCAGGGGTGATACTCTAATTTAGATTACTTTTGGTAAAATTATAAATTTCTGCGGACACTGATTTCTGTTTGACATGCAAATCGTAACACTTACTTCAGATAATGGACTTCAAGACTACTACGTAGCCGCAATTAAGGGTGCCATTTTAAATCAAATGCCCCAAGCATATGTTATCGACATTTCACACAACATTCGTCCGTTTGATGTAGCAAACGCTGCTTTTCAACTGCGTTGTTGCTATCAAGATTTTCCAAAAGGAACCATTCACATTATCGGAGTAGACGGTGAGCCGGTATTAACTGGTGACAAATTGAGCTTCCCGACGATCATGTTATTTAAAGGTCAATATTTCATTTCGAACGACAACGGATTCTTCGGTTGCTTTCTAGATGAAGAACATCCGGATGAATTATACCAGTTTTCAGACATTGTCAACAATCCTGAAATGGTGAAATTCCCAACGAAAAATTGCTTCATTCCACTTGCTAAACGAATTGCCGAAGGAGAATCTATTAGAAGTTTTGCCAAAGTAACGAATGCTTACAAAAGAGCATTCATGCAAAAACCGGTCATTGAAAACCTCACCATTCGCGGAAATGTTATTCATGTGGATAGCTATGGGAATTTAATTACCAATATTCGCAAAGCTGATTTTAATCATTTCGGTGATAAAACACCTTTCACCATCAAGTATTTAAACAAAGAATACTACATCGATGAAATCAACGAGACGTATAACAATGTAACGATGGGTGAACGTGTTGCACTTTTTAATAGCAGTGAATTGCTTGAAATCGCGATCAATCGTGGCGCAAATGGAAGTACGGGTGGTGCGAACAAGCTATTTGGAATGAGACAAGGAGATCCGGTGCATGTTGAATTCACACCAAAAGGATCCAAGGAGGACATTGAATCACTTTTTGATTAATTTCATGATTACCCGTATCGTTAAGCTAGAATTCCAAGAAGAGTATTTAGAAACCTTTTTAACTCACTTTGAACAAGTGAAATGGTCCGTGTCCGCATTTCCGGGTTGTCACGGCATGAAATTAATCCAAGACCTTAAAAATCCTTGTGTCATCATGACGTACAGCGTTTGGGAAAATGAAGGAGCACTTGAGAATTACCGCGTTTCCCCGCTGTTTCAGTCCATTTGGCCAACCATTAAACCATGGTTCTCGGCTAGAGCAGAAGCCTGGAGTTTAATGGAATACTTCGATGGATTTCAATGACTTAAATAGAATGTAAGGCAAAAAAAATCACTTTTTTTTGGATAACCGGTAATTAAGTATACCTTTACCAAAATTAATTTATTACAAAATGAGTAGAGGAACAGTAAAGTTCTTTAATGAATCTAAAGGATTTGGATTTATTATCGAAGACGACACGAACAAAGAGTATTTTGTTCATGTAACAGGATTAATCGACAAAGTCAAAGAAAACGACGAAGTTGAGTACGATTTACAAGAAGGTCGTAAAGGTTTGAATGCAATCAATGTAAAAAAAGCATAGTAGTACATTCTCATCATTAAAATCCCGCCTCTCGCGGGATTTTTTTTTGAACATTATTTTCCCATCACGCAATTTCAAACTCTGTTCATCGTACGGGTAAAATCCTTATTTTTGAGGATTGATATGATATTATGCGCGCATTGTTTTTTAAGGAAATTAATAGTTTTCTAAGTTCTGTTATTGGATATGTGTTTATCCTTATTTTTTTGATTGCTTCCATTAGTGCACATTGGTTAGTTCCTTCTACGTTCAATCTACTTGATGCAAATGAAGCTGATTTAATTCCATTTTTTTATTTATCTCCTTGGATATTTTTCGTTTTAATACCTGCAATTACTATGCGATCGATTGCGGAAGAACGAAGAACGGGTACCATTGAACTACTTTTTACTCGGCCTATCTCCGATTTTGAAATTATTTTTGCCAAATACCTTGCAGGACTGACACTTTTGGTGATCTCTCTCATACCAACTATTGTTTATGTGATCTCCATTTATTACCTCGGAAAACCTGTAGGTAGCATTGATTTAGGAGCAACAGTTACTTCCTACATCGGATTAATTCTACTTGGTTCTGCCTTCGTTTCTATTGGGATTTTTGCCTCAGCATTAACAAATAGCCAAATTGTTGCGTTTATTTCAGCAATGTTTTTGTGCTTTATTTTTTATATCGGTTTTTTTATGGTTGGGAATTTCTCTCAGTTCGGCGAATTGGATTATTACATCAAATATATAGGTATTGACTTTCACTACGAATCGATTAAAAAAGGAGTTATCGACTCTGGTGACATCATCTATTTCCTTTCCCTCAATACGCTGTTCTTATTCGCTTCTTTAACAGTGATTAAAACATTGAAAAAATAACATGAAAAAGAATCTCACAAAAGGACTTTTCAACTGGACCGTGCTCGCACTTGTTGGTGTAGCGATTGTGCTTGTCAATATTATTGGTTCATTAATCTATTACAAGATAGACATGACCAAGGAGTAACGTTGATCCTTGGCTAATAGCACCGAAAACTTCTTGTCCAATAAAGGTAATTTCGAAAACAGAATCAGCATTCAAATCTATTTAGAAGGAAACATGCCTTCTGAATTAAAACATTTTCAAACAGCTTTAAAAGATAAACTGCAGGATTTCAAACGTGTTGCGGGGAATCGCATTGAGTACTTATTCACGGATATCAATATCGGATCTGAAGAAGAAGTGAATGCTATGCGTGCACAATTGTACGACAAAGGAAAAGGAATCATGCCGTTGGAAATCCTATACATGAAGGACGGAACGCAAAGTAAAGTCATGCTGTTTCCAGGTGCAATCATGAGTTATACCGTTAATGGAATCACCAAGGAAAACATGGTGCAATTCCTTCCGGGAACACAACCCGGACATCCAAACAGCTTGGAGGATATGGCGGAGATTATTGAAACGTCTCTGAACAACCTTGAATACAACTTGATTGCTAGTATGCGTCGATTGACGCAAGTGAACAAGCCAAGAATTGCTTTCCTTCAAGGACACGGTGAATTGACGTACCAACAAACCATGCGTGCGAGAGCACTTTTAGCGCCTTACTTCACGCTTTCCGATGTGAAATTATCGGATTCCATTGCGGCATTAAACGACATCGATGGTGTCATCATCGCTAATCCACGCATTCCCTACTCGGACAGCAGCATGTACATTTTGGATCAATTTGTGATGCGCGGTGGCAAGTTAATGGTGTTCATGAATACGCTGGAACACGATGAAGATACGCTTATGGCACGCGGAATGACGCATTCCATGAGGAAAAACCTGAAATTGGACCGCCTTCTATTCGATTATGGAATCAAGGTTCACGAAAACTACATGATGGATGTTCAATGTGCTCCCAAGATTGTTCCTTTTGCTGAATCAACGTTTATTCCATGGTTTTTTCACGTGATGGCGACTCCGTCCAAACACCCAATCACCCGAAATGTGGATCCAATTTTGTTGAAATACGCAAACGAAGTCAGCTTTGTGGATTTACCGAATATCAAGCAAACAAGCCTACTGACCTCCTCGACAAACTCCATTCCTTCTGGACTTCAACCATTCGTTAATCTTGGCTTGCCATTGAATTACGGCAAATCTCCAAAATTAGTCGAAAATCCAGAGGATGAAATCAATAAAATCTGTCTTGGCGGAATGGTCGAAGGGTATTTTAGCTCCCATTACAACAACCGCCTCCCACCTGAATTCGTCAAAAACCTTCCGAAGAAATATGCATTTCAAGCAAAAAGTCAGAAAGAAGGAAAAGTATTGCTCATAGGAAATGGAACCTTCTTTGCAAATACGTACGATTCCATGCCGAATCCAAAAGGATTGAACTACTTATACCGTCCAAATGGGTTTAATGAGTTGAAAATGGATTACGACTTATACCAACGTCGCATCTCACTTTATTATGGAAATCAAGAGTTTTTCCAAAACATCGTCGATTACATGATGGGAGATAACTCCGTACTTGATATCCGTAGTCGTCAGATTGACATTAAGGAAATTGACAAGGAAAAGGTGGCGAAGTTCGCTGGATTCTATAAAACAATCAACATGCTCTTGCCGCTTGGAATCATCATTCTATTGAGCATGCTTATGAACTACATTCGAACGCGTCGTTACGCAAGAAAATAATCCTCCATGAAAAAAATCAGTATTCTCCTTTCTTTAGTCGCAGTGCTTGTTGTCCTTGGATGGTTCGCTTTTGACTTGACAAGCAAAGATGGTGCAAGTGACTCCGAATTCATTGAATTTGCGGTGAAAGACACGAATTCAGTGACTAAAATCATCATCTCTGATGCCTTTTCAAATACATTTACCTTGGTAAGAAATGGAGATGAATGGACGGACAAAAATGGTGGATGCATCATGCAGTCAAGTGCTCATTATATCCTCGAAGCACTCGGGAATATTTCATTGAAAGGATATTTATCCGAAAAAAGCCACAAGCAATTTGTGAAACTGATGTCTGCGAGTCACACGAAAGTGGAAATTTTCCAAGACGGCGAATGGACTAAAACGTGGTACATCGGACCATCTGCGCAAGATCATAACGGACAAATCATGTTGTTGGAGACAGCAGATGGCGGCAAGAGTTCTAATCCAGTAATGATGCAAATTAAAGGGATGGCAGGAATCATTGAGCCTCGTTTTTTTGCTGACCCAAGAAAATGGGCTTGCACGAACATTTTCGAACTTGAAATGGAACAAATTGCGAGTATTGATATCAAATATCCTAAAGAAAAACA